>JAFGGY010000070.1 GCA_016930365.1 Prolixibacteraceae bacterium
AATACTTTAAATCGGGTGTTGGTAAAGAATTTCTTAAAACCATACAGTGAGAATCCAGTTTCAGCACTGAAGTGCGAGCCTACCTGCATCGAAATGAATCCTTTTTATCTTCACAATATAACACGTCAATTTTGATGGGGTTAAATTATTCCCGTTATACAAATTATAAAAAGGGGTATTTCGACCCTAATACGAACGGTTTGTGCTCGAATTGAAACGGTTATAGCCTATAAGCCGGTCGTAGCGGTCGGTAATGCGGCCATAATACACAAAGATGCGGTAATCGTTTTCGGTTTCGCTATGGCTGCCTTCAATATTATACGCTTTAATTTGCCCGGAAAAATCATCGCGGTAAGCAAACATGTAATTATAAACACCCTGCTTAAGCAACAACGAATGTTCGTAACGTTTTAAGTCCATGTTATAGCGCATTTTGAAGGCTTCGGAACATTCCCAGTTGCTTAGTTTCCCAAAAATATATATGCCTCCGCCCAGTAAAGGTTGCGGCATATCGAGCGTAAAGTGTACCAACAAGTAATCGGCCTCTGTTTCAGGGTATTCTCTATTTACAATTTCAACCTGGTAGTTTCCGTTGATATCTTCGCGGTAGTTGTACCGGGTATTGCTTCGTGGCTGGTTGTTTTCGAGGCTTACATGGTAAAAAGGCTCGTTATACTCTATTTGATTCACTCCCCGCCCAGGATGTCGTATGTCTCTGAATATAAACAGGCGAAACTCATTTACCCCCGGAAAAACATTACTGCTGTTGTAGTCGTATTCGAGCACATTATTGCTCATAAAAAGCGGTTTTAAATCGTCCGACTGGTTATCGGTACGATTATTTTGCTGCACCACCACCTTCACATCCGATGCCGGATTATCCATATTGAAAGATGCACAATCGACGACAAAATCAACCTCCTGTCCATCAATCCCTTCGGAACCAAACATTGCAGGCCTTATTCGGGCATTAACCGAAACCAGAGGTTCTACCACATAAAAGCGCCAGGTTACAATCGGAACTGAAGGTTCGTCGCGGTCGTAAACCACCAGCAAATAGTTTCCCGAAAATACGATGGGAGCATCCTCATTGGGTATTCGAAGCATATAATTTGTATAGGGAACAGTCGTATTCACTGAGTATTCAAAATCGTTGACCGGAAACTCGGTAAACGATTCGAAGTATTCCTGCTGCGCCATCGACGACACCTTCCAGTTGCGGTCGCAATGAAAAAAAGTATAGTAGTAATCGCGCTGCTTTCCCGACAAATCGTCGAAACTGAATACCAGTTGTTCATCGGTTCCCAGTGTCATTACCGGGTTCGACAAAACCCAGCCGGCACGGTACATTTGCACCGTTTTTATATGCTCGCTATACACTCGGCTTACAGTGCTTTCAGGAACATCAATGGCTTGTGCTCTTACTAAAATTAAAAATACAAGTATGGCCGTAATCCAGATTATTCGAATGTGCATTCTAAATATTTTTTAACTATACTTATCAAAATTTTTTCACACAAAATTAATATTTATGCTTTGAAAACGAACCCAATGGACAAACATTGCCGTAAGCATTCTATTTTATTGTGATTTTGCGGGTTACAAATACTATGCTAAACAAATTTGGTGAAAAAAGTGATTTTTGTCACAGTAAAAAGAAGAGGAAAAAGTCCAGAATGCAAAAAGAACACGCAAAAGGGCTGAAAACAAACATAGAATTGCATTGGATGTTGATTTAAATAGGGTAAAATATTTACCTTTGCGCTTCAAAACAAATCTAAAATTCAGCAATGTCAAATACTATTAAAATCAAAAAAGGTTTTGATATAAAATTGAAGGGGCAAGCCGACTTAAGCATCGGTAAAGCTGTTGATACCAATCGATATGCCGTAAAGCCCACCGATTTTTTGGGTCTCAAACCAAAGCTGTGTGTAAAAGCCGACGACATTGTAAAAGCAGGAACACCGTTGTTTTTCGACAAAAGTCAGCCGGAAGTGAAATTTACTTCTCCGGTTAGCGGTAAAGTTGTTGCTATCAATCGCGGAGAGCGTCGGCGGATTCTGGAGATTGAAATCGAGAGTAACGGCAAATTCGAATCGGTCGATTTTCCCGTTGAGGAAATCAAATCGCTGAACCGCGATAAGGTTAAAAAGAACCTTCTCGAAAGTGGCCTGTGGCCATTTATGGTACAACGTCCGTTTGGGGTTATCCCACAAGTTAACGAAATGCCTCGCGATATTTTTATCACGAGCTTCGATTCGTCGCCACTGGCACCCGATTACGAATTTACCCTGGCCGGCGAAATGGAAAACATCCAGGCAGGCATCGATGTGGTATCAAAACTGAGCAAGGGAAAAGTATATCTCGGATTGCGTCCCGGCTCTAAATTCTCGACACTTAAAGGGGTCGAAATCAACTACCTTAACGGGCCTCATCCCGCCGGAAACATTGGAATCCAGCTTCACAAAATCGCCCCGCTTAACAAGGGTGAAATTGTTTGGACACTCAATCTTCAAACCCTGCTTTACATCGGCAAGTTGTTCAAAACCGGCAAGTTAAATCTCGAACGCCTGGTGGCAGTTTGCGGTTCCGAAGTAAAAAAGCCACAGTACATTAAAGCTGTTGCCGGTGCATCGGTAAAAACGCTGATAAACGGGAATACCAAAAACGAAACCAACGAACGCCTCATATCGGGCAACGTGTTGACAGGCGAAAAGCTCGAAGAAAATGGCTTTACACGCTTAATCGACAACCAGGTAACCGTAATACCCGAAGGCAATGAAATTGAACCCTTTGGATGGATAGCACCCGGTTTTAACAAGTTTACAGCCGGTAAAACATTTTTGTCGAAGCTGATGCCACGCAAATCGTATGTGCTGAATGCCAACTATCATGGCGGCGAAAGAGCCTTTGTTGTTTCGGGGCAGTACGAAAAAGTACTTCCAATGGACATTTACCCGGTTTACCTGCTGAAAGCCATTTTGGTAAACGATATCGACAAGATGGAAAACCTTGGCATTTACGAGGTCGTTGAAGAAGATATGGCTTTATGCGAATATGTTTGTTCTTCAAAAATTGAAGTGCAATCGATATTGCGCAACGGCATCAACACCATGATAAAAGAGTTAGCTTAATCTTTAAAAAAATAGAATAGTGAAAGGACAAGGAATAAAGAATTTTTTCGATAAGCATCGGCCCAAATTCGAAAAAGGCGGGAAATTGCATCCTTTTCAGAGTGTGTTCGAGGGTTTCGAAACGTTTATGTATGTTCCCGACGCAACCACGAAAAAAGGCTCGCATGTTCGCGATTACATTGACCTTAAGCGTACCATGATATTTGTGGTGCTGGCGGTAGTGCCCACCATGCTTTTCGGTATGTATAACATTGGATATCAACACTACCATGCCATAGGCGAATTTGCACAAACCTCATTCTGGCAAGTGTTTATATATGGCCTGATCAGGGTATTACCCGTTATTGTTGTTTCGTATGTAGTGGGTCTGGCCATCGAGTTTACTTTTGCACAAATAAAGGGACACGAAATAAACGAGGGCTACCTCGTTTCGGGTATCTTAATACCACTGGTACTGCCCATCGACACTCCGCTTTGGATGGTTGCCATTGCCGTAGCTTTCTCGGTAATAATTGCCAAAGAAGCTTTTGGAGGCACCGGGATGAACATCTGGAACCCGGCACTTATTGCCCGTGCCTTTTTGTTTTTCGCTTACCCCTCGCACATGAGTGGCGACAGCGTATGGGTTCGGATAGGAGCCGACGCCGACAAAGTTGTTGATGGATTTAGCGGAGCTACACCATTAGGAATGGCTCTTACGGGCAACATCGATTACAACATTTGGGATGCCTTTTGGGGATTCATACCCGGTTCTATTGGCGAAACATCTACTTTTGCCATTTTACTGGGAGCAGCATTTCTGTTGATAACCGGAATTGGAAGTTGGCGAATTATGTTGTCAACTGTACTAGGTGCTCTTTTCACAGGGCTAATCATCAACGCATTTGCCGTTAACCCCTTTATGGAAATTCCGTTCTGGCATCATCTGTTCCTGGGTGGTTTCGCATTTGGAGCTGTTTTTATGGCTACCGACCCGGTTTCGGCTGCGCAAACCCCGGCAGGCAAATGGATTTATGGCTTCCTTATCGGAGTTATGGCCATTGTAATCAGGGTACTGAACCCGGCTTATCCCGAAGGCGTAATGCTGGCCATCCTGCTTATGAACACCTTTGCACCGCTTATCGACCACTATGTGGTACAAGCTAATGTGAAAAAAAGGCTGAAACGGGCTGCTGCCAATGTATAATCATTAAAAACGACGCAAAATGAACAGAAACGGAAACACATATACTTTCATCTATGCTTCGGTAATGGTTATTATCGTGGCGGCCATATTATCGTTTACTGCCATCACCCTAAAACCGTTCCAGGAGCGTAATGTTGAAATCGAAAAGAAACAAAATATCTTGTCGGCTATTAACATCGAAGTTACCAGCGAAGAAGCTGAAGATGTATATGCACAACGCATTACCGACTCGTACACCATCAATTCGAAAGGCGAAAGAACCGATGGAAATGCTTTTACCATCGACCTAAAGAAGGAACAGTCCAAACCTTTGGAGAAGAGGCAACTGCCAATTTTCGAAGCCGATTTGGGCGACGAAGGAATCAAATATGTAATTCCATTGCGCGGCGCCGGTCTTTGGGGTCCGATATGGGGCTACATCTCCTTAAACGATGATTTCGAAACCGTGTATGGAGCCATTTTCGACCATGCCAGCGAAACACCCGGACTGGGAGCCGAAATTGTAACCGATGCTTTCCAGGATAATTTCAAGGGAAAGAAAATTTACAACAACAGCGGCGAATTTGTTTCGCTAATCGTTGCCAAAGCTGGTGAAAATGCACCCGAACAGCATAAAGTAGATGCCATTTCGGGTGGAACCATTACCAGTAAGGGTTTACAAGACATGTTGTACGACGATCTATCGTCGTACAAAAATTTCTTCAACACGAAAAAGTAACTAGATATGAGTGATAAAGAAGCCTTATTCTCAAAAAAGAATTTACGACTGCTAACCGACCCGCTGGGAAGCAAAAACCCCATTACCGTGCAGGTTCTGGGTATTTGCTCGGCACTGGCAGTTACCGCACAGCTAAAACCCGCTTTTGTAATGACCTTATCGGTTATAGTTGTTACAGCGCTCTCGAATGTGATTATTTCATTGCTCCGAAATACCATTCCCAACCGTATTCGTATTATTGTGCAACTGGTTATTGTTGCCTCGTTGGTTATATTGGTTGACCAGGTTCTGAAAGCCTTTGTTTACGATGTAAGTAAACAGTTGTCGGTTTTTGTAGGACTAATCATCACCAACTGCATCATTATGGGTCGTCTCGAAGCATTTGCTTTAGGCAACAAGCCCGGACCGGCCTTCCTCGATGGAATTGGCAATGGTGCAGGCTACGGATTAATCCTTATTGTAGTAGCTTTCTTCCGCGAATTGCTTGGTGCCGGCACCATCTGGGGCTTCCATGTTATTCCCGAAGGTTTTTACAACCTTGGATATGTAAACAACGGATTAATGGTATTATCGCCCATGGCGCTAATTACGGTTGGCGTTATTATCTGGTTTCAACGCACCAAAAATCACGACTTAGTAGAAGAGAACAAGTAAGCAAAACCTTAAAGAAGTTGTAATATGGAAAACATTATAAATCTATTTATAAAATCGATTTTCGTTGAGAACATGGTTTTTGCCTACTTTTTGGGCATGTGTTCGTACCTGGCCGTGTCGAAATCGGTTAAAACCGCTACCGGCTTAGGACTGGCCGTAATTTTTGTCCTGGGAATTACCGTTCCGGTTAACTACCTGCTCGAAAATCATGTGTTGCAAGAAGGAGCCTTAACCTGGTTAGGGCCCCAGTTTGCGAATGTCGATCTCAGCTTTTTAAGCTTCATCATGTTTATTGCAGTAATTGCATCAATGGTTCAACTGGTTGAAATGGTGGTTGAAAAATTTGCCCCGGCACTGTATTCAAGCCTCGGAATCTTTCTTCCGCTAATTGCAGTAAACTGTGCCATTTTAGGAGGTTCGCTGTTTATGCAGCAAAAAGAATTTCTGAACATCGGCGAAGCCACAACCTACGGACTAGGTTCGGGTATAGGCTGGTTTCTGGCTATAATCGGTATTGCAGCCATACGCGAAAAAGTGCAATACTCGAACGTGCCGAAACCATTACGCGGACTCGGAATGGCATTCATCATTACCGGTTTAATGGGCATGGCATTTATGGGATTCTCGGGAATTAAACTTTAATAAAAACTTATAATACTCAGATACAATGATTGTTTTATCGATACAGTCAACAGTTATTATTACCAGCATCGTTTTTTTCCTGGTTATTATTTTGCTGTTGGTTAGTGTGCTTTTATTTGCTAAAAAGAAACTCACCCCTTCGGGTACGGTAAATATCGACATTAACGATGGAGAGAAAAAAATTGAAGTTGAACCCGGCTCAACGGTTCTTTCAACCTTAGGGAACAACGGTATTTTTCTG
>JAFGGY010000071.1 GCA_016930365.1 Prolixibacteraceae bacterium
ATTACCTAATTATTTCTTTTTCTTAGGTGAAATAAATATTGTCATTCGCTTGCCTTCTAATCTAGGCATTTGCTCCAGTGTACCATACTCTTCGAGTTCCTGTGCCAGTTTAAGAAGCAGAATTTCGCCCTGCTCTTTAAACAATATGGAACGTCCTTTGAAGAAAACAAAAGCTTTCACTTTAGCACCCTCTTTCAGGAATTTTTCGGCATGACGCAGTTTAAACTGAAAGTCGTGCTCATCGGTATTGGGTCCAAACCTGATTTCTTTCACAATCACCTTTACGGCTTTAGCCTTCATTTCTTTTTGTTTCTTTTTTTGCTGATAAAGAAACTTTTTATAATCGATTATCTTACAAACCGGTGGCTTAGCCTTTGGTGAAATTTCAACCAGGTCGAGTTCCATTTGATCGGCCAATTTCATTGCCTGCTGTGTTGGTACAACACCTTGTTCTTCGATGTTGTCGCCCACTAAACGAACTTCGGGTACTCTAATCTGATGATTGATCCGACAAGAAAACTCATCATTCTTATCGGTTCTACGTCCTCTTGGTGCTCTTGGTGCTATTGTTTCGTCCTCCTACTTTAGTTAGTAAATAATAAATTGAAAAATTAATATATAGAAGCTAACTGCTCTTCTACTTCGTTCTTAATTAAGCGGGCAAAATCATCAATGCTCATTGAACCTTTGTCGCCCTGCCCCTGACGACGAATAGAAACGCTTTGATCGGCTTCTTCCTTTTCGCCAACAATTAACAAATAAGGGATTCTTTTTAATTCATTATCCCTGATTTTTCGACCTATTTTCTCGTTGCGGTCATCTACAACGGTGCGAATATCGGAAATATTTAAAATATTTGAAACTTTTCGGGCGTAATCGTTAAATTTTTCACTAATTGGTAAAACGACCACTTGCTCAGGGGTTAACCACAATGGGAACTTACCGGCAGTATGTTCAATCAATACAGCAACAAAGCGCTCCATTGAACCAAAAGGTGCCCGGTGTATCATTATAGGACGGTGCTTTTGGTTGTCGGCTCCGGTATATTCCAGTTCGAAGCGCTCCGGAAGGTTATAGTCTACTTGAATGGTACCCAACTGCCAACTACGCCCCACAGCATCTTTAATCATAAAATCGAGCTTAGGACCATAAAAAGCAGCCTCGCCTGTTTCGGTTACTGTACGTAAACCTTTTTCGGCAGCGGCTTCTACAATGGCTCTTTCGGCCTTTTCCCAATTTTCGTCGCTTCCAATATATTTTTCGGTATTCTTCGGATCGCGCAACGAAATCTGAGCGGTATAATCGTTAAATTCCAACGCTTTAAAAATGATAAAAATAATGTCGATTACCTTTTTGAATTCATCTTTCAGCTGGTCGGGTGTGCAAAAAATATGTGCATCGTCCTGGGTGAACCCCCTAACCCTGGTAAGCCCGTGTAACTCACCACTTTGCTCATAACGATAAACGGTACCAAACTCGGCATATCGTATTGGTAAATCTTTGTACGATCGAGGCCGTGCTTTGTAAATTTCGCAGTGGTGCGGACAGTTCATAGGTTTCAGCAAATATTCTTCACCCTCTTGTGGAGTATGAATAGGTTGAAACGAGTCCTTCCCGTATTTATCGTAATGTCCCGAGGTTTTATAAAGTTTCACATCGCCAATGTGGGGTGTTAAAACCTGCTCGTAGCCAAACTGTTTCTGTACTTTTTTCAAGAAAGTTTCGAGCTGTTCCCTAAGCTGGGCACCTTTAGGCATCCAAAGGGGCAAGCCCATACCCACGTCTTGCGAAAAGGTGAACAAATCCATTTCCTTTCCAATTTTGCGGTGATCGCGTTTTTTGGCCTCCTCCATCAAAACCAGGTACTCGTCGAGCAACTTGGCTTTCGGAAAAGTGATGCCATAAACGCGGGTCAGCATTTTATTTTTTTCGTTACCACGCCAGTAAGCTCCGGCTATGCTGGTAAGTTTAATGGCCTTAATTAATTCGGTATTAGGCAAGTGTGGCCCGCGACACAAATCGGTAAAATTCCCTTGCGAATACAACGAAATTGTTCCATCTTCGAGTTCAGAAATTAATTCAACTTTGTATTCATCACCTTTCTTTTCGAACATCGCAATAGCTTCGTCCTTAGAAATGTCGCTACGTACAATATCGTTCTTTTGGCGAGCAAGTTCGAGCATTTTCTTCTCGATAAGCGGAAGATCTTTCTCCGCAATTACCTGTCCTTGGGGTAAATCTACATCGTAATAAAAACCACTATCGATGGCAGGGCCAATTCCGAATTTAGTACCCGGATAAAGTGCTTCAATTGCTTCGGCCATAAGGTGAGCCGACGAATGCCAGAAAGCATGCTGCCCTTCTTTATCGTCCCATTTATGCAATTTAATATTTGCATCAGCAGTAATTTGACGCTGAAGATCCCAAAGTTCGTCGTTCACGCTTACAGACAACACCTCTTTGGCTAAACGCGGGCTGATGTCTTTAGCTATTTCGTATCCTGTAACCGGACTTTCGTATTGCTTTACGCTCCCGTCAGGTAATGTTATATGAATCATTTTAAACTCCTTTTTATAAAATGGTTGCAAAGATAAGGAATCTGGGAAAATACCAATACAATCGCACTTAATTATTTGTATTGAAACGATTGTTTATGATATCGAAGATTATATCTAAGAACTTTATTTCTGTTCGTTGCCAAATAGAATCTGAAATTTTCGACATGATACAATATATTTATCTGTAATATTCTAATAACATGAGATTTAAACAGGCACATTGGTATAATATATATTTCACTATTGTTGCTTTACTAAACATCGACAGGTTATTCGTACAAAACATCAATTAAAAAATTGTTCGGAAAACCTTAAACGAATAGTCTTCGCATTGAAATTGTTTATTTGCCTGAAAAATAATTGTAAATTCGTCGCGTTCGATTGTAATACGTATAACACAAGCATCATGAAACGTAAGAAGTACTTTTTATCAATTTCCCTAATCCTGTTTTTCATTATTGGTTATTCGCAGGAGAAAAAAACACTCACCCTCGATGATTTTGTTACCCAACACACATTCCGAAGCGAAACGGTTGCAAATGTTCGTTCAATGAACGATGGCGAGCATTTTTCTTCGCTTAAAGATGGGAAATCAATTGTCAAATACAGTTTCAAAACCGGCAATGAAGTTGAAGAGATATTCAATATTGACATGGTTGACGACTGCCCTATTCAATTTATAATCGATTACGAATTCAGCAATGACGAACAGCGAATCTTACTCGAGACAAACAAGAAACAAATATACCGACGCTCATACACAGCCGATTACTATATATGGGATAGTTACACTGAAACGCTTTATCCTGTTTCGGAATACGGCTCGCAACAGGTTGCCACTTTTTCGCCCGATGGCGAACGTATAGCCTTCGTTCGAGAAAACAACATCTATATTAAAACCATTCGTTTCGGCACCGAGCAACAAGTTACAAACGATGGCAAGAAAAATAAAATCATCAACGGAATTCCCGACTGGGTTTACGAAGAAGAATTTAGCTACAATAAAGCTTTTTCGTGGTCGCCCGACAGTAAGATGCTGGCTTTCGTAAAATTCGACGAAGAAGCTGTAAAAGAATTCAGCATACCCATGTACAAGGGATTGATGCCATCAAACAAAGAATATGCTCTGTATCCCGGTGAATATACTTTTAAATATCCCAAGGCAGGCGAAGAGAATGCCAGGGTTAGCGTACATATTTATGAACTAAAAACCAGAACTACCATTAAAGCCAATACAGGCGAAGACCCTGACATTTACATTCCACGCCTGAAATGGACACCCGATGGAAACGACCTGGCCATATTTCGCCTTAATCGACTTCAAAATGAACTAAACCTACTATATGCCAACCCCTTTACCGGAGACACCCGAACGGTGTTCACCGAAAAAAACGAACGCTATATTGACGAGAAATTTTTAGACCACTTCACTTATATCGAAGACAATGAACATTTTGTAGTTGTTAGCGAACGCGAAGGCTGGTCGCATTTATACCTATACAAAAACACGGGTTTCAAAGTAAAACAACTTACAAAAGGCGAGTTTGATGTTACCGATTTTTATGGTTACGACCATAAAAAAAAGCTCTTTTACTACCAGGCTGCCAAACGATCGCCACTTCAACGCGAAGTATATGCTCTAAGTTTCGATGGTAAAAAGGATGAAGCAATTAATCCGGCAGTGGGTACTAACTCGTGTATTTTCAGCAAAGGCTACAAATACTACATCAACTATTATTCGAACAGTAAAACACCACCGATAGTTAGCGTTTATAACAACAAAAACAAAGAAATCAGAATCATTGAAGACAATGCAAATCTAAAAGAAGCCCTGTCGGGTTATACCTTGCCAAACCACGAATTTTTTCAATTTGTCACTTCCGAAGGTATAAGCTTAAACGGCTACTTGCTCAAACCATCAAACTTTGACGAAAATAAAAAATACCCGGTAATTATGACCCAATACAGCGGCCCGAACTCGCAGGAAGTAATGGATCAATGGCAAATCGACTGGCATTTTTACTTAGCCGAACAAGGATACATTGTTGCCTGTGTCGATCCACGAGGAACCGCCGCACGGGGCGAAGAATTCAGAAAATGCACCTACATGCAAATGGGCAAATACGAATCAGACGACCAGGTTGAAGCGGCACGTTACCTGTTGTCGCTGCCTTACACCAACGAAAATATAGCCATCTGGGGCTGGAGTTTTGGTGGATTCAATACCGCTTTAGCCTTACACAAAGGAGGCGAAATATTTAAGGCAGGCATTGCGGTTGCACCGGTTACCAACTGGCGCTTTTACGATACGGTTTATACCGAACGTTTTATGCGCACACCGCAACAAAACCCTACGGGTTACGACGATAATTCGCCTATAAATAACGTTAGCGGCATAAAAGGCAACCTGCTATTAATTCATGGTACGGCCGACGATAATGTTCATACCCAAAACACATACGAATATTCTGAAGCTTTGGTACAAGCCGGAATACCTTTCGACATGCATATTTACACCAATCGAAATCATTCAATTTATGGCGGCAACACCCGCATGCATCTGTACAATAAAATGTTCAATTATTTTGAAACACATTTGAAATAAAAAAGTAAAAATATTTAATGCGGTTGGCCGAAAATATTTATATTTGCGGCCACAAAAGCCCAGTTGGCGGAATTGGTAGACCTACCTTCGCTATGGCTCCGGCAGGCGGGACGCGCCTTGAAGAGTATATGAAAGTAAAACACCAACAAACTGCAAAATATTGCCCAGTTGGCGGAATTGGTAGACGCGCTAGTTTCAGGGACTAGTATCCGCAAGGATGTGAAGGTTCGAGTCCTTTACTGGGCACAGAAAGCTGAAGTAAAATTACTTCAGCTTTTTTATTGCAAAAATATTTCATCTTCAATTGTAACATTTCTACTATTTAAAAACCATCAATATTTTCATATTTACTGTAAACAAAACAAGTCGCTTATGTGTCTTTAATAGTAAATTGGTTATCAATTTATTTTTAAAACCTTATGCAAAAAGATTCGCCGGTTAGCAACCTTGATATCGAAGCCATAGAGGCTTTGTATCAGCAATTCAAAAAAAATCCGAATGACCTGGATCAAAGCTGGGTCAATTTTTTTCAGGGCTTTGAATTAGCAGCTGAAAACCCACAACTTAATAAAAAATCACTGCAATGCGTCGATCTCGACCGGGAGTTTAAAATCATGAATCTCATACAAGGCTACCGTCAGCGTGGGCATTTATTTACCCGCACCAACCCGGTACGTTCGCGCCGAAAATACCTGCCAACCCTCGATATCGAAAATTTTGGGCTTAAAAAAGATGATTTAAACGAAGTGGTTGAAGCCGGCAGCGAAATTGGAATGGGCCCTGCAACACTGCAAATGATTATCGACCATTTGCAAGAAACCTACTGCGAATCGGTTGGCGTGGAGTACATTTATATGCGCAAACCGGAGATTGTATCCTGGCTGAAAAACAAAATGGAAAGCTCGCGAAACCGGCAGGAGTTCTCTCCCGAACAAAGCCTCCACATTTACGACCATCTGAAACAGGCTGTCGGCTTCGAAAACTTTATTCACAAAAAATTTGTCGGTCAAAAACGATTTTCGCTCGAAGGCAGCGAAGCTATGATTCCGGCTCTCGACGCGATAATCGAAAAAGGAGTCGAACTGGGCATTGCCGAGTTTGTAATTGGCATGGCCCACCGCGGACGGCTGAATGTTTTGGCAAACATTATTAAAAAACCATATGAAAATATATTCCGAGAGTTTTTCGGGAAAGAATACACCGGCGACATATCGTTGGGCGATGTAAAATACCACCTGGGCTTCGAAAACGAAGTTGACACCGATTCGGGACAAAAAGTAAAATTGAGCTTATTGCCAAACCCATCGCACCTCGAAGCTGTTGCCCCGCTTACAGTTGGCATGGCTCGTTCGCGCATCGATTCGGTTTATAATGGCAACGATAAAAAAGTAGCCCCGATAATTATTCATGGCGACTCGGCCATTGCCGGACAAGGCGTTGTTTATGAAGTGGTACAAATGGCAGGCCTTACCGGGTACAAAACCGGTGGCACAGTTCACATCGTTATAAACAACCAGGTTGGCTTTACCACCAACTACCTCGAAGCCCGCACAAGCACCTACTGCACCGACGTAGCTAAAGTTACACGCTCACCGGTTTTTCATGTTAACGGCGACGATGTGGAAGCACTGATTTACACCGTAAAACTGGCCATGGAATTCAGACAACAATTCGATAGCGATGTATTTATCGACGTACTTTCGTATCGGAAATACGGACACAACGAAGGCGACGAGCCACGTTTTACCCAACCACTGCTGTACAAGCAAATTGAAACACATCCAAACCCGGCCGAAATATATGCTCAAAAACTGATTGAGAAAAAAGTTACAACACCTGAAAACATCAAAAAAAGGGTGGATGAATTCGACCAACTTCTTGAAAACAAACTGGAAGAATCGAGAAAAAACGACAAACTCAACATTACCAACTTTTTGGTTGACGATTACAAAAAGTTCAAAAACCCGGTTAAAGCCGATTTATTTGCCCCGGTGAATACCGGTGTTGATGAAAAGGAACTGAAGGATATCGCACGGTTGCTTTTTACGCTTCCGCCCAAAAAGAAGTTTTACCGAAAAGCCTTAAAACTAGTCGAAACCCGTAAACAAATGGTCGAAGAAGGACGTCTCGACTGGGCTTTATGCGAAATTCTGGCCTATGGCAGTTTGGTAAACAACGGACATCCGGTTCGACTAAGCGGGCAGGACGCACAACGGGGTACTTTTGCCCACCGCCATGCTGCTCTGGTTGAAGAAGATACAGGTAAAAAATACTATCCGCTCAACAATATCAAACCTGATGTTCCGCATGTTCATGTGTTCAACTCACCCCTTTCAGAGTACGGCGTACTGGGATTCGAATACGGATACGCCATGGCAATGCCTAACGTACTGACCATTTGGGAGGCACAGTTTGGAGATTTTAGCAACGTAGCACAAGTCATTATCGACCAGTACATCACTTCGGCTCTCGAAAAATGGGGGCTGTACAACGGACTGGTATTGTATTTACCCCACGGCTACGAAGGTCAGGGACCGGAGCACTCAAGTGCCCGTATTGAGCGATTTATTGCGCAAGCTACCAACAACAATATTCAGTTGATGAACCTGACTACACCTGCAAACCTTTTTCATGCACTCAGGCGCCAAATGTTATGGGATTTCCGCATCCCTATGGTCATTTTCACCCCAAAAAGCCTGCTTCGTCATCCCAAAGTAATTAGCACATTCGACGAGCTCAATGGCCGTTTTAAAGAAACCATTGATGATGAAAAAGCCAAACCAGAGAAAATTAAGACACTGGTGTTCACTACCGGAAAAATATATTATAGCCTGGATGAAATCCGCGAAAATGAAAAACGCGACGACATTGCCCTGGTAAGGGTCGAACAGCTCTACCCTTTTCCTGAAAAACAAGTGGCCACATACATCGAAAAATATTCAAATGCCACCCGAAAAATATGGGCACAGGACGAACCCGAAAATATGGGTGCAGCGCCTTACGTTGGCCGAAACTACCCACAGTTTAACTTGCAGGTGGTTGCTCGAAAAGAAAGCGCCAGTCCGGCAGGTGGATTAATGGAACAACACAACCGACGGTTCCAGCGAATTGTAGATGAAATATTTAAACACTAACTCAATTTTAACAACACGGATATGCTTAAAGAATTCAATATACCAAGCCCGGGCGAATCGATAACCGAAGTTGAAATAGCCGAATGGCTTGTTGAAGATGGCGCTTACGTTGAAAAAAACGACGAACTGGCCGAGCTTGAATCGGACAAAGCCACCTTGCAGCTGGTAGCCGAAGAAAGTGGAAAAATCAGCATAAAATCTCAAGCCGGCGAAACCGTAAAAGTGGGAAGCCTGGCTTATACCATCGACACTTCGGCCGAAGCACCAAAAGCAAAAGCAGGCGGCAAAAACACACCCGTAGAACAAAAAGAAGCATTGGAAAATAATAGTGCAGATAAAGATGAACAACCTTCAGAAAAGGATGAACCGAACTTAAAAAATGAAAAACCGGAGACAAAACATCAACATGCAAAAATAACCCCGGTTGCTGCCGAGATGATGAAAGAAAACAAGCTTGATGTTGACGACATCATTAGCGGATTACGAAGAATTACAAAAACCGAGGTAAACGCAGTACTCAATAGTAACGACAGTGTTCAAGCCGGGGCTTCATCGCAAACAAAAGACTCTCGCGATATCGAAAGAACACAAATGAGCATGTTGCGGCGGCGCCTGAGCGAAAGGCTGGTAAAGGTTAAAAACGAAACCGCCATGCTCACCACTTTTAACGAAGTTGATATGAGCACCGTGATGGAACTTCGCAAAAAAATGCAAAACAGTTTTGTCGATAAATACGGCTTCAAGCTGGGCTTTATGGGATTTTTCACCAAAGCTGTAAGCATTGCTGCCCGCCTCTACCCTGCCGTTAACTCGCAAATTGATGGCGATGAAATTGTTTCGCCCGATTATGTTGATGTGGGTATTGCGGTACAAACGCCCAAAGGATTAATGGTACCCAACATTCGCAATGTCGAGTCGAAAAGCATTCCGCAAATTGAACAGGAAATAAAAGAGCTGGCCGAAAAAGCCCGCAACAAAAAAATCAGCATCGAAGAGCTATCGGGTGGCACCATTTCGATAACCAATGGCGGTGTATTTGGCTCCTTGTTATCGACACCAATTATCAACCCGCCACAATCGGCCATACTGGGCATGCACAATATTGTTGAACGCCCGGTTGCCGTAAATCAACAGGTGGTAATACGCCCAATGATGTATGTGGCACTATCGTACGACCACCGCATTGTTGATGGAAAAGACTCCGTTGGCTTCCTGAAAACCGTAAAAGAAATGATTGAACAACCCGAAAAAATGCTGACCAATGGCAACGACCCGGCAAAAATACTGCTGGGCTTGTAAAATCATCCAAAAACAAAAAGGCGGTATTAACCTCACAATATTTGGTTAATACCGCCTGAAATTTGTCAAACTCAATTGTATTACACAAAGGTTCGTTATTATTTTTTAGTTGATGACAATGAGTAGTCTGTGATTCGACAGCGTTTTTATTTAAAAAACTGATGTTTAATTTATTACTACACAAATGTCTATTGTCTCATGTCTAAAATATAACGATCTATTGATTACATTCTGAGTTTTTTAAATTCTTGTTTCATCCTGTCCAGGTCGCCCAGCCATGTTTCAATATCGTCTTCGTGCTCCAGTTCGTCTTCGAGAATCTGAACGGCCATACGATGCGTTGAGTGGTCTTTTCCGGCTGTAAAGTCGGCAATTTCCTGGTAACGCTGAATAGCACAGCGCTCGCCTTTTAAGTTCTGCTCCAGAATTACCTCAACATAAGGGTCTGACGGCTCATCGTATGCACAACGAGCTTGTTTGGTCCATTCGGCCGGATTAATAATCGGAGTGCCTCCCAGTTGAAGAATCCGGTCGGCAACCATTTCGGCGTGAGCCAGTTCTTCGTTGGCATGAGCTAACAATTCGGGCTCAACCTCGCTGCGCATTGGCCCTTCGACCAACCGGGCACCAATCCAATACTGATAATAAGCCAGCCACTCTTCGGCAAGGGCTGCATTGAGCATCTTAATTAATTTCTCAACATCTACTGCTGATACATTTACTGCTTCTTTTCCCATATTGTAATTTTTTAGTTAATTGATTTTTGATATCGCCCGCTTGGGCGAAAAACGTTTTGAATAATTGAACTTAAAGCTATGAAAATATTTCCGAAATGAAAACTTTTCAGTACTCAGTTCTCTATACATTAACATAAAAGCTGCACAAGCCAATAAAAGGCAAGGCAGCTTTCTACCAAATTGATTATGTTTTACTGTTTTATAACCGAAAATTCATTTTTCGAAACAAAAATCTTATCCAGTACATCGCTATCCGAAATCCAAACATCGTTGTTTTCCGAACTTGTTACAACCCTTTTATCTTCGGCCATACCAGCAGTTAGAACCACCGCATCGAGGTTTTTACGTTCGATAGTAAGACGGTATTTTTTATTTACATCGTTTTCAGCAACATCGGCAATTGTTCGTCCGTTTAGCTGCTTAACTTTATTGATGTAGCTCACAACCGAAGCCGAATCGGCCATGCCGCCATCAAGCAGCCATTTTTCGCCTTGTTTTTCGAGCACAAACGACGAATCGGCCGGGTAATCGAACATCATTTTGGTCCAGTTGGCCAGCCTGTCGTCAACAAGGGTTTTATCGCGCAGGTCGTTTACATTGCGGTTAAAGGTGCTGCTCAAAAAACCGTTTGCCCGATAGGTTTCTTTTTCGTCTGCCAGGCGCACATAGGTTGACATATTTTGCGGTTGCGAAAACTGAAACTTGCCAATATAAACATCGGCAAGCACTTTACTGCCGCTTAAAAGCTGCACCCTGCTGGCCAGCGAATCGTTTACTTCGTATTTTTCCCAGCGGTCTTTTTTGTTGGCCACCAGGCTTTTTATATCGAGTGTTTGCAAAGCCGAAACCATAGCATCGACCGACGAGTTGTTGGCACTGTAACGCTTATCGTCACTAACGATAGTCCACTGCCCGTCTTCATTTTCAATTGTAAAATAGGCCCCGTTCATCGATTTGGGATAGAGCTTTATAGCGCTAACATCTTCGGTTTCGAAGCTAAGCAATTGCTTATCGAACGAACGCTCACGATGGTCGTTTCCGCCCGAAAAAAGCACAATGGTAAGCACCAGTAAGGCGGCAAAAACAATGAGCAAAGTTGTATTATTGATTTTGTGTCGCATAGTTTTTGGTTTTTATTTTACATAGCCAATTTGCATTCGTTTAATTCGTCGTATCCGGTTACGCTGATGACGGAGAATACCGTACAACAAAATGAGGAGCACCGGTAACAAAAAGTTCAGGTACTTCAAAAAAGTTTTCTTTCCATCTTCAACCTGGTCGAGCGGACGGTTGGTAATGCCTTTTGTACGCAGGTCAATTAGCCCGGTATCGTCGGCCAGCCAGTCGATTGAATTCACCATAAAGTTCACATTATCGGCATTTACCTGCTGAGCCTGCTGCCCGCTTCCGTTTACAGCAAAATCGGCATCGCCAATTACAACCATGCGGCTATTGGCATAGTTGGTAATTTTACCTTCGAGGGCATAAGCCACCGGAATTTCGGGCTCGCGAAAATCGTTTTTCGACCATTTTTTCTGAATATTGAAAACCAAGGGAGCACGTTGTGTACCTGAAAGTTCGGAGCTTATGGCCAGCGGCGTAGCAGCAACAGCACTGTCGCCGGTAAAACGTACCGGGCTGGCAAAACGCAGCACAACTGTTTCAAGGCCTTTGCTTACCGGGTGGTCGGCAAAATTGGTTAGCATGGGCAAAAACGGGAAAGGCATTTGGGTTTGAAACCTGAAATGCCCCTGTTGCTGCACTACGTTAACCGAGGCACTTGAATTATCGACAACAAATGCATTTTCGACATCGATATTTTTTTGCGCCAGCCAGGTTTCGAGACCAGTAGTAAGTTCTTCGCCACGCGAAGTTTGCAAATCGCCGTTTACACGGTTGATGGCCACCATCAGGTTTCCTCCGTTATCGATATAGCGTTCAAGCAAACCAAAATGTTGCTGAGGTATCGAATCGGTAGGGCCAACCCATGCCAGGGCTTCGTATTTATCGAGCTGCACCGTATCCGATAAGTTAACACCTTCGACATTGTACAGCACATTAAGTGACTGAACCACCTGCATAAACTCATCAAGTGCCGGTTCGCCATGCCCTTGTATAAAACCTACAAAGGGCTTATCGTCGACCACCACTTTTTTAATTGCCGTTGTCAGGTCGTACTCCATCGATGTGCCGGGCAAAATCAGCGGCAACACCTCTTCCTTATCGTCGTACTGCACCACGGCCGACAGGTACACTGTTTTTTGCACATTCTGGTCTTTCTCGCGCACGTTAAGCATGCGTGGGGCAATGCCTTTTTGCATCAGTTCCTGTTCAAGCTGCTCATCGTCGTTGGGGCTCACAAACTCGTACACCAGGTTGCCCTTCGAAAGGTTCGAATATTCAACCAGTAAATCTTTAAACTCGTTGCGCACACTGGCAATGGCAGGTGGCAGGTCGTCGGTAAAATAAGCAGTTACCGTAACCGGGTCGTCGAGTGTGCGCACCAGGTCTTTTGTAGCATCGCTAAGGGTGTAGCGCTTGTCGGCTGTAAAGTCGGCCCGCACAAAAAACCGGCTCGACAAAACATTGAGCAACACCACAATACCAGCCAACAGGGTAATATATAGATATAAATTTTTGTTCTTCATAATGTATCCGATTTAG
>JAFGGY010000006.1 GCA_016930365.1 Prolixibacteraceae bacterium
GCATGTGGTACTTGCATCGATGAATGCCCTGTAGAGGCAATCTCCGAAGGCGATATCTATACAATCGACCCTGAATTGTGTACCGATTGCGGTTCGTGTGCTGAAGTTTGCCCGGTTGAAGCAATTTCACCTGAATAGCAAGCCCCTCGACACAGGAAGTCATTAAAAAAATTGGATTACTTATAATCCAAAAAGGGTGTCCTCATTATTGGACACCTTTTTTTGTGATAAAAAATCAATCTATTCGGCTTATCAGTCTCATTTTTGTATTTTTGTTCAGTGAAGAAAAAAAACCTGAGATATCGGATTGGCGAAAACAGCATTCGCAAAGCATTGAAAAACAATGCCCGAAAAATATCATTCCCATCGATAAACTCCATAAAAACCATTGGTATTATTTGCCATGCCGAAACCGACGAACAACAATTTACTTCGCCTTTAATTCAACATGCCCAACGTACCATCGTGAGGGTGTACAACAGCAAACGCCCCAAAGAAAACATCGACACAGCGCTTTATAAATCAGACATAAACTTTTGGGGCTTACCATCGAAAAAATACATAAAACCTTTTATGGATGAAGCTTTCGATATTTTAATTGATCTTACCGGTAGCACGAATCAGGCAATCGAGTATATTTGTGCGAAATCGAAGGCAGGATTCAAAGCCGGCACAAACCCCGAATGCCCTGCTTTCGACCTGATAATTAATATCAGCAACAACGATTCGCAAACACTAATAAACGAAATTGAACGAACATTAAAAAATCTGAACCAATAAGACTAAGCAAGCGCATTTATTGGGGATTCAAATTAATAATCGTATTTTAAGGCCAGTCTAAATACACTACAGTACGTTAGATTTAAGACCTGAGACATGAGACTTTGTTTGTAACAAATTAAATATCAGTAATTTAGGTAATTAATCCAGGAAAACACAAACATCTCATTGTCAATAACTTAAAAAATAGTAACGAACTATTAAATACAAATGAATATTGATTTATGGAAAACATTCTAAAAGGAACCGGACCCGCGTTAGTAACACCTTTCAAAAAAGATTTAAGTGTTGATTATGATGCACTTGAAAAGGTTTTGGAATACGTTATCCAAGGAGGAGTCGATTTTTTAGTTGCATTGGGAACAACGGCAGAAACAGCCACGTTATCGCACGAAGAACGTCACGAAGTTTACCGGTATATCAAAAAAGTAAACAACAAACGCCTGCCTTTAGTTGTAGGTTTTGGCGGCAACAATACAGCCGAAATAATCGACCACATCAAAAAAGCCGATTTCGAAGACGTTAATGCCATTTTATCGGTAGTTCCATACTACAACAAGCCAAACCAGGAAGGACTTTACCGCCACTTTATGGCCATTGCCGAAGCATGTCCGGTGCCTATTATTTTATACAATGTACCAAGCCGCACCGGGGTTAACATGACCGCCGAAACCACCCTTCGTTTGGCCAAAGCTTCCGATAAATTTATTGGAATAAAAGAAGCCTCGGGCGACATCGAACAGGTAAAAACCATTATCAAAAACGCACCAAAAGATTTCCTTGTACTTAGTGGCGAAGATGGATTAATAAACGAAATTGCATCGCATGGCGGCCACGGCGTTATTTCGGTACTGGCCAACGCTTTTCCAAAGCGCACAGTTGAATTAACCAACAAAAGCATTGAAGATGCACAAGCAGCCAAGTCGCTCCAGGATGATTTTGCCGAACTCATAAAATTACTCTTTATCGAGGGTAATCCGGCAGGTGTGAAAGCGGCATTAACCCAAAAAGGCCTTATCGAGAATGTACTTCGCCTGCCTTTGTGCCCTGTGAGCGACGATACCTATCAGAAAATCAGCCTTGTAATGGACGAACAGTAATTATGGCCATCGATTTTGCTAAAGTACCTTCGCCTTGTTTCGTGCTCGACGAGCATTTGCTGGAGAAGAATCTGAAACTTATAGCCTCGGTAAAACAACGAGCCGGTATTGAAATAATACTGGCTTTTAAAGGTTTTGCCATGTGGGGTGCTTTCCCGCTGGTGAAAAAATACATCGGCTCAACCACGGCCAGCTCGCTTAACGAAGCACGACTGGCCAAGGAAGTATTTGGCGCACCGGCACACACCTACGCACCGGTTTACACCCCTGAAGATTTTCCGGGAATCATCGAAAGTTCGAGCCATATAACCTTTAATTCGCTCACCCAGTTCGAACGTTTTTTGCCTGCCATTCAGCAATCGCAAAAACCGGTTTCGATTGGATTGCGTGTTAATCCCGAATACTCCGAAGTCGAAACCGAGCTCTACAACCCCTGTGCGCCAGGCTCGCGCTTAGGCGTTATTGCCGCACAATTGCCCAACAAACTTCCCCCGGCCTTAGAAGGGCTTCATTTCCACACCCTTTGCGAATCAAAATCGTTCGACCTAGAAAAAACGCTCGAAGCATTTGAATCGAAATTCGGAAAATACTTCGAACAAATTAAATGGGTAAACATGGGGGGCGGCCATCTAATGACTCATAAAGATTACAATGTAGAGCATCTCATTTCGGTACTTACCGATTTCAGGCAACGAACCGGGCTTGAAGTTATACTGGAACCCGGAAGTGCCTTTGCCTGGCAAACCGGCTACCTGGTTTCGACAATACACGATATTGTTGAAAACAAAGGAATCAAAACAGCAATGCTCGACGTTTCGTTTGCGGCACACATGCCCGACTGCCTCGAAATGCCTTACAAACCAAGAATTGTGGGCAGCCATTTCGAACCCCAGCCGGGCAAACCAAGCTACCGGATGGGCGGCAACTCATGTCTGTCGGGCGACTACGTTGGTTTCTGGAGTTTCGACCAGGAACTGAATGTTGGCGACCAGGTTATTTTTGAAGATATGATTCATTATACGATGGTTAAAACCACCTTTTTTAATGGTGTCCAACATCCGTCGATTGGAATCTGGAACGACAAAACGGGGTTCAGACTGCTTCGCGAATTCACATTCGAAGACTATAAAAACAAGCTCTCTTAAATTCAACAGTACATTAGACTTTAGACATGAGACAAGAGATTTTGTTTGCAACAAATTAAATATCAGCAATTTACATAATCAACCAATCAAAACACAAACAAACTCATTGTCAACAACTTAAAAAAGCAGTAGCGAATTATTGAAATAACCTTAGCAAGAAATTCCATTTTGATATTAGAACAAAAAAATGGAAATTGTCATTTTTGGTGATTAAAATAATACTGATTTTTGAATTCAATATAGATTAACCTTTAAAATACAGATATAGTGGGACGAGTACTAATAATAGGAGCAGGCGGTGTAGGCACTGTTGTAGCTCACAAAATGGCGGCCAACCCCGATGTTTTTACCGACATTATGCTGGCCAGCCGTACCAAAGCGAAATGCGACGCCATTGCCAAAACCATTGGCGGAAACAAAGTTAAAACCGCACAGGTTGATGCCAACAAGGTACCTGAACTGGTTCAGCTCATCAACGAATTCAAACCCGATATCGTTGTTAATGTGGCGCTTCCCTACCAGGATTTAACCATCATGGATGCCTGTCTCGAAACCAAAACAGCCTATCTCGATACCGCCAACTACGAGCCCGAAAACGAGGCTAAATTTGAATACAAATGGCAATGGGCTTACAAAGAAAGGTTTAAAGAAGCCGGCATTACGGCCATACTCGGATGCGGTTTCGACCCCGGAGTTACAAGCATTTACACCGCCTACGCAGCAAAGCATCATTTCGACGAGATTCAGTATCTCGACATTGTTGATTGCAATGCAGGCGACCACGGGAAAGCCTTTGCCACCAACTTCAACCCCGAGATAAACATTCGCGAGGTTACCCAAAAAGGGAAATACTGGGAAAACGGAGAATGGAAACTTACCGAACCCCACGAAATCCATAAACCACTTAATTATCCGAACATCGGACCTAAAGAATCGTACCTGATTTACCACGAAGAACTGGAATCGCTGGTTAAGAACTATCCAACGCTTAAACGGGCACGTTTCTGGATGACCTTCGGACAGGAATACCTGACCCATTTGCGGGTTATCCAAAACATAGGCATGGCCGGCATCGAACCAATTGTGTTCGAAGGAAAAGAAATTGTTCCCATCAAGTTTTTGAAGGCAGTATTGCCCGACCCGGGCGAACTGGGCGAGAACTACACCGGCGAAACCTCGATTGGATGCCGCATAAAAGGGCTAAAAGATGGCAAAGAAAAAACCTACTACATTTACAACAATTGCAGCCACGAAACAGCCTACAAAGAAACCGGTGCACAGGGCGTTAGCTATACTACCGGCGTTCCGGCAATGACAGGCGCCATGATGTACCTGAAAGGCATCTGGACCGGCGCAGGCGTATTCAATGTTGAAGAGTTTAACCCCGACCCCTTTCTCGACGAAGTAGCGAAACAAGGATTGCCCTGGGTCGAACTTCACGATGTTGATTTGGAATTGTAAATCATAACATCTAAGTATTGCCCGGCTAATCGATTAAACGTAGCTTTACAGTGTTTGCAATACAATAATTACTCAAGCCATTAATTTATACAAAAGGCTGTTTTTCATCACACAAAATGAGAGACAGCCTTTTTATTTTGGATTTTTTTGTATTTTAAAGCACTCAAAAAAACCGTCAAATATGATGTACAAAATTTTCATTGTTGCAATTGCCCTTATACTATCGGTCCCCGCTTTTTCGCGAAGCATGGCTATACCGACCGGAAGCCGGGCAGCAGGCATGGGTAACGCATACGTCAGTCAAAGCGGCGCTTTTTCGGTGTACCACAACCCCGCCGGCACTTCGAACATCGACCAAATAGCACTATCGGTATTTTACGAAAGCCGTTTCCAGATTGAATACCTTTCGGTAAAAGCAGCCACCGCAACCCTGCCAACGTCGGCCGGTAATTTTTCATTTCAATTTAACTCGTTTGGAGCACCCGAATGGAACGAAAGCAATGCCGGAATTACCTACGCGTTAAACCTTTCGGAGCGGCTTTCGGCCGGGTTGCAACTTCATTATTACGGACAAAGGCTTCCCGAGGCCAACACCCTGGTAATGAATGCCGGTTTCGAAACCGGAGCCATTTACCAGGTTAGCGAACGCAGCCACATGGGACTAAGCCTTGCAAACTTTTTAACGCCAAAAATTCGCAACTCCGAACATACCAGCCAAATACCCTGGACGATAAGAGGTGGTGGACACACCCGTTTTGCCAGCGATTTTATCGTTTCGTACGAAGCCGAAAAAATTGAAAACGAAAAAATAAATTTCAAAACCGGTGGCGAATGGCAGGCTTCGAAAGGATTTCTCATCAGAGCCGGATTCAACACCGCCCCACGCAAATTTTTCGCAGGATTTGGCTACTCCAACGAAACCATCTCTTTCGACATAGCCTTTAGCAATCATTATAATCTCGGATATGTAACATCGGCATCCATCACGCTTATGCTATAATTTTATCAGTACGTTAGATTTTAGACATGAGACATGAGACTTTGTTCGTAACAAATTAAATATTTACAACTTAGACGATTAAATCAACAAAACACAAAAAACTCACTTTAAGCGACTTAAAGAACAGTGACGAACTATTGAATTTAAAAATCTTTCTTAACACTCAAATATGGATTCTCCTCAAAAAAACACCATAATTGTCTTGCTTGTTATCATCTTAACAACACACTTTCAACTAGTAAGTGCACAAAAATCAGAAAACAGCACCAACATTATCGAACGTATTGGCGAGGCATATGCCGAAAGCCTCGAAGACGATGCCGACCTGAGCACCCTGCTCGAAGACCTGGTTTTCTTTTCCGATAATCCACTAAACATCAACACCGCAACGCGCACCGACCTTGAGCGGCTGCACTTTTTGAGTACCATTCAGATTGAAAACCTACTATCCTACATCCGCAACTACGGTCAACTTTACAGCTCGTTCGAATTGGTTGCCATCGATGGCTTCGATACTCAAACCGCAGCCGACCTTTCAGCTTTTGTTGTTTTCACCCCTACCGAAGCCGAATCGAAAAGCTACTGGCAGCACACCATCGACAGCCGCTACCGGCAATCGGTCGAAACAAAAGCCGGTTTTATCGAAAATGAAAGCGGAGAAGCTAAATTTAAAGGAATAAAACCGGCACTGCTATTGAAATACAAAGCGAGCAAAGGCAATAAGCTGGAGTATGCCTTCACCGCCGAAAACGACGAAGGCGAAGAATTTTTTAAGGGCAACAATGCCAAAGGGTTCGATTTTTATTCGGCCTATCTGGCCATCAAATTTAATACGATTTTAAAAGAAGTAATTGTAGGCGATTACCAAGTGAAAAGCGGGTTAGGACTGGTTACATGGTCGGGATTCGGAAAGCGAAAATCGGCACAGGAAATTAACATTCGCCCCTTGGGACAAGGCATACGAGGCGTATCGTCAACCAACGAAAACGGCTTCATGCGTGGAGCTGCTTTTCGATTCGAAAAAGGAGCATTTAACCTGATAAGCTACTACTCGTACAACCCCACCGATGCAACCGTAAGCAAAAGCGATTCGCTGGGAAATGCCCTGCAAATTTCGGCTTTACAACAAAGCGGGTATCACCGCACCGAAAGTGAGCTCTCGAACCGCAACTCGTTAACGGTTCAAACAGCCGGCATGCATTTACGATACAACCTGAATCGGTTCTCGGCCGGGCTAAACTACGCATACCAACATTTTAACCTCCCGCTGATTTTAACGCACAAGGCTTACAACCGGTATTATTTCGAAGGAAAAGAAAACTACAACATCAGCACCGATTTTTTGTGGGCATTTAACCGAGTCAACTTTTTTGGCGAGGCCGGAATGAGCCGTTCAAAAGGAAAAGCATTTGTGGGTGGCATGGAAGCACAACCATCGAACGATTTTTCGTTCAGCCTGCTTTACCGCAACTACGCGCCTGATTTCCAAACCATAAATGGGCAGGCATTTTCTGAAACATCGGGCAACCGAAACGAAGAAGGATGGTATGCAGGCTGGTCGGTTTTGCCTTTCGGGAAAGTTAAAATCACGGGCTACGCCGACTTTTACCGCAGCCACTGGCTTAAATACACATCGGCTTCGCCCTCCAATGGTTTCGACTTTGCCCTGCAAACCACCTACACCCCCGCCCGCAATATCGAATTTTATCTTAAACTAAAACACGAAAACAATACCGAGAAATCGAGCCACGAAGCGTTGTTGCGCTACGATACCAAGCGCACCATTCAGCGTCTGCGGCTAAACGCCGACTGGAAAGTCAACGAATTATTCGACGCCAAAGCAAGGGCCGAATTCAGCCGGTATCAAAAAGAAGAAACAAACGAGAATGGGCTGCTGCTTTTTGCCGACCTGGCCGTTCATCCGGGTTCAAAACTGAAAATCCACACCCGTTTTTCGTGGTTCGACACCCCGGGATACAACAGTCGAATTTATGCTTACGAAAACGATGTGCTTCACTATTTTTACATTCCCGCCTTTTACTCCGAAGGGCTACGATATTACATCAACCTAAGCTATGCCCTGAATTCACATTTCAAAATATATATGAAACTTTCGCAAACACATTATCTCGACGATGAATTTACCATTGGCACAGGCACTTCGCACATCGAAGGGAACAAAAAAACCGATTTTAAGATTCACATTCGTTACCGCTTATAATTTGCTTTTGAACCTAACAGCATTTTAGTAAATTTGCAGTTCACTAATAAAACAGCGATGACCGATTTTGAAGAGATACGTCCATTTAACGACAATGAGGTAAACGTAAGCCTCAGGCAACTATGCACCGATGCATCGTTTGTTCATATTCTGAGAAATTTATATCCAAACGAAGAGGCCGTACAAAATATTTTGAAGCTTATGACCTCGATTCAATCGACCGACGAGCTTCAAAATAAAGTGATGTATCCCCTACTCGAAAACATCCAGGCGCAAACAACCGAAGGCATTTTTGTCAGCAAAATGGATATGTTTCATCCCGAAGAGCGTTATCTCTTTATTTCGAACCATCGCGATATCATACTCGACTCGGCCTTTCTGAATGTAGTAATGCACAAAAACGGATTCAGCAAAACCGAAATAGCCATTGGCGACAATCTGCTGATTTACAATTGGATTAAATTACTGGTTCGATTAAACAGGGCATTTATAGTTAAACGAAATTTAGGAATCAGAAAGCAGCTAAACGCCTCTCAAGCCCTTTCGTCGTATATCCGATACGCCATAACACAAAAACAAGAGTCGGTGTGGATTGCACAGCGCGAAGGACGCACCAAAGATGGCAACGACCAAACCCAGGCAGCCCTACTCAAAATGCTGAACATGAGCAACAAAAACTCCATTTGCGATGGCTTCAAAGAATTAAACATTGTACCAATGGCCATATCGTACGAAATAGAACCTTGTGCCAAATCGAAAGTCGAAGAACTTTTAAAACGAAAATACAACCCCGATTTTTCAAAAACCCAACAAGACGATTTAAAAAGTATGGCGAATGGCATTACTCAACCCAAAGGGCGCGTTAACTTTGGATTTGGCAACCCCTTAAATATTCGCATTGATGAACTTACACGCGACAAATCGAACAACGAAGCCATACAAGCCATCACTCAATACATCGATAAACGAATTTATGCCAACTACAAACTTTGGCCAAACAACTACATTGCTGCCGATTTGCTTAACAACCAAACCAGTTACTCGAAAAACTACACCCCCGAACAGAAAAATACATTTACCAAACAGATGGAATACGCAATAAACGACTTGGATTTTAACCCGAACGAATCGAAGGAAATATACCTGAAAATATACGCCACTCCTGTTTTGAACTATGCAAAATACGTTGAAAATGCCTGATATCAATACCATTTTATGGGATTGGAACGGAACCCTACTCAACGATGTCGAAGTTTCGATTGAATCGATAAACGAATTACTTTTCAGGCGAAATCTACCCACACTGTCGGTTGAAAAATACCGCGATGTATTCGGCTTTCCGGTAAAAGATTACTATCGGCGAATCGGTTTCGATTTTCGGAAAGAGCCCTTCGAAATACCTGCTAAAGAATACATTGACACGTACCAAAAAAACTTTTCAAAAGCCAGCCTTCAAAAAAATGCAGCACAACTTTTAGAATACTACCGGGTAAAAGGTTACAGCCAGGTTGTACTTTCTGCAAGCGAAATCAACAATTTACACATCCAGCTACTGGAGCATTCGGTAGCACATTTTTTCAACGAGATAGCCGGCCTTTCGGATATTTACGCAAGTTCGAAAGCCGAGTTGGGAATTCGAACCCTTGAAAAACTGGGAATTAATCCCGAAAATGCCTGTTTAATTGGCGACACCACGCATGATTTTGAAGTAGCACAACAAATAGGCTGTCGTTGCATTTTGATTCACGGCGGACACCACTCAATAAAAAAACTAAACGAAACCGGTGTTCCGGTGGTAAGCGAAATAAATGAAGTGAAAAAGTTACTTGTCTGATTTCCGTTCGCGGATATCGCGAATCAGCAGCTGCGTTGAAGTTCGGCCACGGAAATTATTTTCAGAAATTGAGAAACATACATCGAACGGAATTCCTTTAGAAATAAAGGGGAACTTATCGGCCTGCGAAAAAGCAATGCCCGAAAAACGTTTCGAGGAGCCGTTGGGCTCGACCAAATCGAGCTTAAGATGCTCGCTGTTTTTCCCCACCACCCTGCTACTACCAGCGTCAAGCACATCTTCGGCAATAAAAACCGGTGCCATGTTGTGCGGGCCAAAAGGTTCAAATTGTTTCAACACACGTACCAGTTTAGGGCTTATTTCCGAAAGCTGAAGCCGGGTATCTACATCGATGGTTTGCACCAGCTGATCCTTTTTCAGTTTGCGGGTTACAAAATCCTCAAAGCGTTCAACAAACGACTTGATGTTTTCGATTTTCATAGTAAGGCCGGCGGCATACATATGTCCTCCGTACGATTCGAGCAGGTCGCTGCAATAATCAATTGCCTCGTACAGGTCGAAATTATTGATAGAGCGAGCCGAGCCGGTAGCCATACCGTTCGATTCGGTTAAAATCACCGTTGGCTTGTAGTAAACATCCGAAACCCTCGAAGCAACAATACCAACAACCCCTTTGTGCCAGTTGCGGTCGAACAACACAGTAGAATTTCGTCTGAAAAGCTCATCGTTGGTGGCAATCTGATTTAATGCTTCCTGGGTAATATCGCGGTCCAGCGATTTTCGAATCTCGTTGAACGAGTTTATTTCAACGCCCATTTCGCCGGCTGCTTTTTCATCTTCTGAGATTAGCAAGGCAACCGACTTTTCGCCATGTTCGATTCGCCCGGCAGCATTAAGGCGTGGACCAATTTTGAATACAATATCATTAATGGTAATATCGGTACCGTAAATACCCGAATTAAGCAACAAGGTTTTAAGCCCCACGCTCGGGTTGCTGTTCAGTTTTTTCAGCCCGTAATAGGCAAGCACCCTGTTTTCGCCAATAACGGGCACAATATCCGAAGCAATACTAACCACCACCAGGTCGAGCAGTTCGTTCAGTTGGCTGATTGGTTCTTTGTATTTGATGCAATAGGCCATCAGAAATTTGAAGCCCACACCACAACCCGACAATTCCTTAAACGGATAATCGCAATCGGGGCGTTTGGGATCGAGCACCGCAAAAGCATCGGGCAAACGATCACCGGGATTATGGTGGTCGCAAATAATATAATCGAGATGGCGGGTCCGGGCATAGGCAATTTTCTCTACGGCCTTTATGCCACAATCGATAACAATAACCAGGGTAAAATGATTATCGGCTGCAAATTCAATCGATTTTGGAGAAATACCATAACCTTCGGAGTAACGATCGGGGATATAATAATCAAGATTTTTGATTTTATCTTTCAGGAAAAGATACAACATTGAAACCGAGGTTGTTCCATCAACATCGTAATCGCCATAAATAAGCACTTTTTCCTGTCGGTCGATGGCAAGTTTCAGCCGCTCTACAGCCTTCTCCATGTCTTTCATCAGAAATGGATCGTGCAAATCGGCCAGTCGGGGGCGGAAAAACGATTTAGCATCGTTGTAATTTCTTATATCACGCTGAACCAACAAATTAGCTACTGCCATATCGACACTTAACTCTGCCGACAAGTGCTTTACATCATTTATGTCGCCCGGTTCCTTTATTTTCCATACCTTCTCGTTTTCCATGCTAAATGTATTGCACTAATTAATTTTCAAAGATAGCAAAACCCAAGTCAACAAAAAACTATTTTACACAAGCCCCCGAACTTTTATTTTTAACAATTGTTAACGATTTAGGGCACAAGTATTAAACAACAAAAAAAACTGATAATAATCTCATAAATTTGTATTTTAAATTTCAACCCTATTTAAATCATTAACAACACACAATTATGAAGAAAAATCTTATTCTATTGGCTCTAATTACCCTCATCACTACTATTGACTCGCAGGCACAAACCGTTGAAAAGAAATGGGGGTTTGGAGCCGACATTGGAGGTTACTACAACATGGACATGAACGCTGCAGGAATGACTCCGGGAGCATACCTCAGCCGTTACCTTTCGCCCTCGTTCGACCTTATGGCCGATGTTACCATTGGATATTTCGGCAATAAAAGCTTAACCGAACCGCTCGACTTTTTAAACCCCACGCTGAAACTTCGATACAAATTATACAACAACAAAATAATGCCTGCCAAAAGCAAACTGCAACCTTATTTGTACGCCGGCGGGGGCTATTTGTTCGATAATGCCGAAAGCGGCCCCAACTTCAACGCAGGCTTAGGATTCAAATTTCCGATGAATAAAACCTTTTCGCTATTTGCCGAAGGAGGTTATATACATGGAATTGATTCGGAACGAGCAATTTCATCGGACGAACGAAGAAACGTACACGACAATTTCATCAAACTTGTTGTAGGTATCGAGATAAGCTTTATTAAACAACCCGACACCGACAAGGACGGGGTAATCGACAATCTTGATGAATGCCCCGGCACCCCAAAAGGTGCTACGGTTGACAGCAAGGGATGCCCATCGGACAGTGACGGCGACGGTGTACTTGATGGCATTGACAAATGCCCCGACACACCAAAAGGTGCCCCGGTAGATGAAAAAGGATGTCCGCTCGACAGCGACGACGATGGTGTTATTGATTTTTACGACGAATGCCCTGACACCCCTAAGAAAGTTAAGGTAGATGAAAAAGGATGCCCCTTTGATGCCGATGGCGATGGCGTATACGATGAAAATGATAAATGCCCCGATACCCCACAAGGCACCGAGGTTGACGAAGACGGATGCCCGATAGATAAGGACAGCGATGGCGATGGTGTGATGGATAGTGTTGATGAATGCCCCGACACCCCTAAAAGTGCAGTTGTTGACAAAAAAGGATGTGTTGATCCGCAGGCAACAATCGATTTTCTTAACCCACAACTTAAACCCGTTTACTTTGACACCAACGTGCATACAGTAACCCAAAATCAATACAGCATAGTTGATAACCTGGTAAACCTGCTACACGATTATCCCGAGTTTAAAATCAACATTTACGGACACGCCGACCCACGCGGGACTGAAGAATACAACAGAGCCTTATCGGCTCGACGTGCACAAGCTGTTGTTAAATTATTAATTGAACGCGGAATACCTGAAGAACGAATCGAAACCAAAGCCTTTGGTGAAGAAATGGCACCTACTGGCGAACTTAGCGAAGAAGAGTTGCAGGAAGAACGAAAAGCAGCATCGTATATGTTTATTTCGTTAAACGAAGAATAAACGTTGAATTACTCCATTATCAAAGAGGCGGCCTGATTGAAAGGCCGCCTCTTTTTTCATATAAACCCCTGTTGTACTATACATAAAAGACTGCACCTCTCACGTAAAAAAGACAGATGATTTTGAAAAAAAACGAATACAATAAAAAATGATGAAAAAACCATGAAAAGCCTCTTCGCTATTTAAAAATGATTATTTTTCAAGCAGGAAAAACCATTCGTTGCACTACGATAATGAAAATTTACATTTATGAGAAACAGGCTTAAGGCTGAGTTATGGGATAAACTACATTATTTTTTGAACGAATCGACAGATCGGATGATTCGTGTTCAATTATGGTACAACGGACAAATCGATATCGACACAATACAAAAAGCATTGCGCCATCTGGTTCAGCAACATCCCGTATTACACAGCTCATTTTGCTATCGTTCACTAATTCCCTATTGGAAAATAAACCCTTTATCAATACATGAAATTTTCACTCTGATCGAAAGCAAAACATCCGATGATAATGAAACAGCACAAAAAAAGGAACAATTTTTAATGCAAATTATTCCTCCCGAAAGCAAAAACCAACTAAAAATAGCTTTAATAAAAAGCCCCAAAACCAATCAATTGTGCCTTGTTATAAACCACATGTGTACCGATGGAATTGGAGTAATAAACTTTCTCAACCAATTATCGGTCTGTTACTGCAATGCGAAATTAGGCATAAGCATGCCCGAAATTAAATATGGAAGCCGTTCGCATCATAAAATATACTCCGGCATCTCATTCGCAAAAAAAACAGCCTCAATGTTTTTACTTAAAAACATTACGCACATCAAAGCAAAAAAAACGTTTGCATACACACCCAAAACCAGTAACGATAAAGCATTGATACAAAGCATCACAATAAATGAAAACGACTTATCCAACATTCAAATTAAAGGAAGGGAAATGGGCGTAACTCTAAACGATTTGCTTCTGTCGTTTTATACACACGCCCTACACAAAACCTGCCATCATTCAAATAATCAGCCAGTTACCATAACCTGCATGGCAAACAACAGAAGACATATAAAACACCCCGAAACGATTGGATTAACGAACCATGTAGGACTAATACAATACAAAATAAATGTGCGTGACGAAAACATTTTACACACGATTAAAAACGTATCCGAAACTACCCGAAAAGAAAAAAACCGCTTTTTTGGCTTAAAAGGAATACCGCTTTTATGGCTTGGTTACTTAATGCCCTTTGGCATTGCCAAACGAGGCACAAAAGCATGGTTTACCAACCCTGTTCTGGCGTTAAGCAACCTTGGCGCAATCGACGAAGAACATCTAAAAATGGGTGAGTTAAACCTAAAGCATGGCTGGTTTAGCACACCAGTTCAGTACAAACCACATTTAACCCTTTTGGCTTACAAAATATGCCATTCGCTACATTTCACTATAGCCTTTAAGGGTAACAAAAAAGATGAAGAAACCATTCAGGAACTTTTCAAGAACATAAAAAAAAGCATTAACAAATTTATCAGCGATGATAAAACAGCATAACAGCCAATGATTTCAATTACAGATATTCTTAAAGAAAGAGCCCAAACTATTCCCAACAGGGTGATATATAACTTTTTAGACTATTCGGATAATACATGTACCGAACACGAAGTAACGGTTGAAATGCTTTATCAACATGCCCAATCCATTACACGCGAATTACATGCAAAAGGCGCAAAAAAAGGCGACAGGGTTGTTATATTTTCGATGCAGGATGCCGGAACAATCTATGCCGTTTATGGAGCCATAATGGCCGGAACCATGTTTACCCTTATACCTCCACCCATCGACGAAAACAAAGCACAACGATTTATCTCGGTAGTTAAATCGTGCAAGCCCAGGTTTGTTATCTCGAATTATGGTTTAGAAAAAAAACAGGAAGCAGGCGTAGATGTTAAAAAGAAGCTTTTAAAAGAAGCTTTTCTGCAAACGCTTAAAATGAAAAGAATATTTACCGACCGCATTAAGCAACGAACATCCGAAATTCAGCTTCACAGCCCTTGCCCAAACGACATTATCTACCTTCAATATACATCGGGGTCAACAAGCACACCCAAGGGAGTTATGGTAAGTTCAAAAAATCTGATGACAAACATAAATCAGTGCCTCAATGTTTTTGACTTTTCCACCGGCAATAACCTGGCAATGTGGATTCCTTTTTTTCATAATCTGGGGCTTTTAATCGGTATATTTTTACCTATTGTTGCTATCGAAGGAGTAACATATTTTCTGTCCACACTTCAATTTCTTCAGAAACCAACGCTATGGCTCAAGGTGCTTTCAGACTACAAAATAAAGAATACGGCAGGCCCCAACAGCGCTTATGCAATATTTAACCACATTCTAAGCAAACAATCGGCTAGTGAATACAATTTATCACATGTTGCTCATTTCATTAATGGGTCAGAATTTGTTGACCCAGTAACAATTACAAATTTTTGTAAGCTATTCGATGTGCAGCCTAATGCTTTTGCGCCTGGATATGGATTAGCCGAAAATGTATGTATGGCAACCGTTGCAAGCAGAAATCTTCAAACAGTTTGGGTTGACAAAGAATATTTAAAAAGGAATCGATTTGTGCCTTCGAACAACAAAGAAGGAAAAGAGTTTGTAAGCCTCGGGAAACCAACTAAAGGCTTACTTATGGTAGCCGTAAACCCCGAAACAGGAAACCAATGCAACGATAACGAGATAGGCGAAATACACATCCAGGGCGATAGCGTTTGTAAAGGATATTGGGGCAATATTAAAGACAACGATAGTTTTAATGCAACCATACAAGGATATGATGGCTATTTTTATAAAACCGGCGATTTAGGAATAATATACAAGGGAAATTTCTATATGACCGGACGAATAAAAGAGCTAATCGTAATTAACGGGCATAATATTTATCCGGCCGATATCAAAGCACTGCTGCAAAAGCATGTTACCTCCATAGCTATCGATACCATTAGTATTTTCAACATTGAACGAAACGAGAAAGAGGCGGTGGTTATTTGCCTTGAAACCAATAATCGACACACCAACTACGAGGCTGAATGTGAATCTATTAACAAAGCAGTTGCCCACCATTTTGAATTTTCGTTTTACGATGTGGTATTTGTTAAAAACAATAGCCTGCCCCGAACCGATAACCGTAAAATTCAAACGCACAAAATTAAAGAACTTTATCCTGATAAAATTCAGAATGTAGTATTTAGCAGTAGAAACAACAAAAGCGATGAACCCAACCAGGGAGATAAAAGCGAAACAACTATCGACGCAATTCATGCTACGGTTAAGTCAATTTTTGACACCTTGCTCGAAACCGACAATTACAACCTGAACACCAGCTTTTTGGAACTTGGAGGCGATTCGCTAAAACTGGTTGAATGCGCCTGCGAGCTCGAAGAGCTTTTTCATATTAACCTCGATATTACCGAGCTCAGTTTTAATCCATCGGTTAACGGAATTTCGGAATACATTGAGCACAAAATAGTAAACGGGAACAAAAAGCAAAAACAAATTGATTTAAATACCGAATGTTACCTTGCTGAAAATATTGCACCCGAAAACAAATACAGCCACTCGATTGATGCATGTAAAAAAGTATTTCTTACCGGTAGTACCGGATTTCTGGGCGCCTATCTCATACGCTCGTTAATAGAACAAAACCACAAAAAAGAGATTATCATTTATTGTCACGTAAGAGCTAAAAATGAGGAAGAAGCACTGCTGCGAATCAGAAACAATATGATGCATTTCAAATGTTGGAAAGATGAATACACAAAGCATATTGTTGCTGTAACCGGATCGCTCGACTTGCCCGAACTGGGCATAAAAAAAACGGTATATGAACAACTGTGTGCCGAAATTGACGCCATTTATCACAACGGGGCATTGCTGAATTTCTTATATCCTTATGGATACCTCAAAAAAACCAATGTTGACGGAACCCGCGAGTGCCTTCGTTTTGCCTGTAAAGGAAAAGCCAAATATTTCCATTACGTTTCTTCGTATAGTGTTTACGACAACCACAGCCATTTCAAGAAAACAGTTTACGAGAACGACCCTTTAACTTCTCCCGAAGGATACCTATTAGGTTATTCAGAAACAAAATGGGTATCTGAAAAATTAATTCAAATAGCACAAAAACGTGGATTATCAACCTGTATTTACCGTCCGGGTGATATTACAGGCGACCCTGAATATGGAATTTGGGAGATGAAAGATATTATTAGCCGCCTCGTAGCCGGATGTATTACGATGCAAAAAGCCCCTAAAATACGCACAAATGTAAATTTAGTTCCGGTTGGTTTTGTAAGCGATGCGATAGCCCACATTTCACAACAACCCGGAGCAGCAGGGCTTGCATTCAACATCCTCAACCCCAACAAACTTATATTACGAGAAATTATTAAAGGAATTAAGCGCAAGGGATATCCAATTAAGCTTGTTTCATTTAAGCAATGGAGAAACGAATTGCTAAAATCAGGTGTAAGCGAAAACCCACTTCGGATATTAGCTTCGTTGTTTGTATTAGATGAGAACGATGAACGGAGTATTGTAAGACGATATTCAGACCTTCAACCCCGATATGACTTAACCAATATGAATACCTTTCTGAAAGGCAGTAATATTACTTGCCAGGAGACAAATAAACAAACCATTAGCAAATATCTGAACTATTTCGAAACACAAGGATATATTAAAAAATAAATTTCAATTACTCAGCGACTATGCAACGACTTGACATACTACCACATACAAACAGGCGAGATTGATTTATTATTGCATAAAAAGCAAGCAAAAAAATAGTGTGCCTCTTCAAATAACAAGAGTACGTTAGAAAAAAGACATAAAACAACTACCTTGTTTGTAACAAGCTAAATATCTGGAATTTAATCAAACACTCCATTAAGATACAAACATTTCATTGTCAATAACTTAAAAATATTAATGCGTTATTAATAAAAAAATATACATTTTATCCCCTTTACAGAAATGGAAGAGATATAAATTGTGACTGCAAAGCTATAAACACAAAGTTTATTTTTATTGAGTCTGGTGGCTTTATGAGGCTTTAACACGAATACCCTGGACGAGCTCCGGACAAAAAACAGAAAATCATTTCTCGGGTAATTTTTCTTTTCCTTTCTCCACAAGAAACACCACATTCTTTGCTACGGCATTGGCTGTAAATGTAGCTCCGGTGATGCCGTCGACTTCTGCTGTCGAGGCTTTCAGTACAGTAAGATCGTTCCACGAAGCAAAAAATCCGCTCTTATCGAGAATTCGCACAAAACTCTGCGTTTCATAGTTCGATTGCAGCGCCACCTTTTTTATCACATGCTTTTTGTCGGTTACAATCAGAACTGGTGTGGCTCCGTTATATCCCTTCACATCCTTGCAGTGTTCCATACTCGACATTGCGAAGCCAAGCGTTGTATTCAAGCTATCGATCACCCTGTACCAGTAGTCGTCAATCTTTTCTACTTTTTCTGCATCCGGAAAAACACTTTTCACTACATTCTTGTTCGAGACCTCGAACAAAACAGCCGGTCCTCTTCGATGCTGAGCAGTAGCTGCACTGCAAATCAGCAGCATCACAAAAACGAATTTTCTCATCAACTTTTAAAAAATTAAACAAAGATATATTTTAAAAAAACAGCAAATTAAATAGAGTGAGTTTTTAACTTGCGATTAACACATTTCGAACCTTGATAAGTATATTGGAACGTTTTAGTACTTTTACAAATAGATTGTCGGCAAGCCAAAACAACAATTGCATAATAGTACAAACACAACCTAAATTAGAATGTGATGAAAACTTTCAACTTTATTTTACTGGTTCTTATTTCAATGATTATTTCCTCATGTGAAAAAGATAATTTAGATGATGCAACATCTTTAAATTGGACAAAGTATTCAACCACTGATGGACTCCCCAATAACAATATTAACGCTATTGCTATAGGTTCATCAGATGATATTTGGATAGGTACTGATTATGGTGCATCAAAATTTGATGGAGTAAATTGGACTAATTATTCCCATTTCAGTGGCAGTTCGCAGGTGCTAGCGATTGCAATTGATAAAAATGGAGTTAAATGGTTTGGAACCAATGGAGGAGGTGTTGCCAGTTTAGATGGGACAAACTGGACATATTATAAAAATGATGAAAACTCATCTAATTGTATTGTGAGCAATCAAATCTATTCAATTGCGATAGATTCAGAAGACAATAAATGGTTTGGAACATCGAAAGGAGCATCAAAATATGATGGAGTAAATTGGACATCTTACACTATAAACAATGGGTTAGCAGACAATCTTGTTTTTTCAATTGCTATTGACAACCAAGGCAATAAGTGGTTTGGAACTAATCGAGGTGCTTCAAAATTTGATAATAATAACTGGACTACTTATAGTAATAATGAAGATAATACTAATGGAATAGCAGGTAACGGAGTAATGTCAATAGTTGTTGATAAAAATGGCAATAAGTGGTTTGGAACATTGGGCGGATTATCTGAATTTGATGGAGTGAATTGGACAACACATGCCACGGAAACAGAATGGTTGGTTGCGGGTTCACCAATTCTCTCTACAAATATTGACACTAAAGGAAACCTATGGTTTGGTTCAAATGGATGGGGTATTTCTATTTTTGACGGAGCAAAATGGACGACTTATACAAAAGCTAATGAATTCAACATTGACCCTGTTTACGCAATTGCAATAGACTCAAAAGGTGATAAGTGGTTTGGAACTTCCACGGCCTTACTTAAATTGACACAAGACAATTAGCGAAAAAGGAAAGGATAGCAACAAACAGACAGTATTCCACAAAGTATGTAAACACGTTTTGTTAATATACATCTAATCTTTCATCAAAAACAACCGCCGCAATAAAAAGCTTTTCCCATCCAAAAAACTATATTTGTAAGTACTGTGCTTAATCAGGAAATTCAGCTCCGGACTGTATCCGGTGTGATGATGCCCTGGTTAAGCACTTCCATGCCAGGTATAAACTTGGTAAAACAACAAAACCTCCCATGCCATGCATGAAAGGTTTTTGCTTTGTCGGGGCGACAAGATTTGAACTTGCGACCCCTCGCCCCCCAGACGTTTTTTACACATTCCTTACAATTCTCATAAACTCCCATACACACTCATATATACCTGTTTTTATTACACTTACATGTTTTCAATAAATATTTTTATTGCATTTTGATGAATTATATTGTATTTTTATACACCATAAGAGTTACACTTAGAGTTACACTTTATTCTCACTAAAAATTATCTTATGGCCAAATTAAAATTCACATTAAACAGCTCTCGTAAATATAAAAATGGAGAATATCCTTTATTCCTAAGAATAAGCCACAAAAAAAGCAAAACGTATATCTCTTTAAAAAAAACCATAAATAAAGATTTCTGGGATGCAAAATCAGGTTCTATTATTATTAACACAACGAATAAACACACAAAACGAAACCTTCAAATTTTACAATTATTTCTTGAGGAAAAGATGGTTACTTACAAATCATCCCTTTTTGCCCTTGAAATGAGCAACCCGAACTACACCCTTCAAGACATTATCAATACACTCAAATACAAAAACTCATCTGCCAACGTTTTATCTTATTTCGAATCCGTTATTAAAACACTCAAAGAAACTGGCAAAACCGGAAATGCTAAAGTATATGCAAATACCTTTAGCGTATTTAGCAAGTACCGCAACAATAAAGACCTTACTTTTGATGAACTCGACTACAGGGTTCTTAAACGGTTTGAAGAACATATGCAATACGAAAACCTTAGAATAAACACAATCTCCTTTTATATGAGAACGATTCGAGCTCTTTACAACAGGGCAATAAAAGAAGGCCTGGCAAAAGAAGAAATGTACCCCTTTAAACAACTAAGCATTAAACACGAAAAAACTTCAAAACGGGCATTGCTAAAATCTCACCTCACCGCCATCAAAGGGTTAGATCTATCCAAACAACCCGATAAAGATATGGCTCGCGACTTTTTCCTCTTCAGTTACTATTGCAGGGGAATGGCTTTTGTCGATTTAGCATATCTCAAAGTTGAAAATATTGTTGGCGACCGTCTCTACTATTCGCGAAACAAAACAAATCAGAAATTTTCAATCAAAATTACTGAACCTATTAAAGAAATAATGCTGAAATACAACGATCTTAAAAAGCCAGAAACCTACATATTCCCAATTATAAAAAACACTGATGGCGATATCTATACCCAGTATCGAA
>JAFGGY010000072.1 GCA_016930365.1 Prolixibacteraceae bacterium
AAAAGATTCAGATTTGTCCAAATATGCAGATCAAAATGATTATGTATTTATAACTAAAGATTCGGATTTTAGAGATTCATATTTCGTTAAACAATCACCTAAAAAACTCATTAAGATAAATTTAGGAAATATTCCGAATCAGTAATTAATACATATTTTTGACGAAAATATTAGTGTAATTCAAACCTTAGATAAAAAGAAAAACTTTTTACTTGAGATTGATAAAGATAACATCAATTTAATTGAACTTTAGCTGTTGTTAAAAGCTCTAATCTATTAATTTCAAGCAAAAAGTTTATTCCTGTTAAATTTGGTTTGATTTCTCTTTATTTTATACTGCTCACAAACTCCCGCACCTTCATCTTCAAATCCCCTTTTTCTGATATTTTCTTGATGAATGCTGAGCCTATAATACCGCCATTAGCAAATTGGCAGGCACGCTCAAATGAGGTTTTGTCTTTAATGTTAAACCCTATTTGTGTGGGGTTTTTAAGGTTCAGACTTTTTACCCGCATGTAGTAATCTTGTTGTTTTTGGCTGTCAACGGTTTTGCTGGAGCCGGTAGTGCTGGCCGACGAAACCATGTACATAAACCCTGTGCAGGCTTCATCGTACGCTTTGATGCGCTCGTTAGTAGTTTGCGGGGTTATCAGGAATACGCTGCTTAAGTTGTGTTTTTCGTATAGTTTCTGGTAATCCTGTTTAAACTCATCGAGTGGGATGTCGGGCAATATGAGCCCCGAAACACCGGCATCTTCGCAATCGGCCATAAATTTTTCAACACCGTATTTCCATATCGGGTTAATGTAACCCATGAGTAAAACGGGGATGTTCACTTCGTTTTTGATGGCCTTGAGTTGTTCGAGCAACACTTTAATGCCCATGCCGTTGTTGAGGGCTTGCAGGCTGCTGGCTTGTATGGTTGGTCCGTCGGCCACCGGGTCGCTAAACGGCATGCCTACTTCAACAATGTCGGCACCAGAAGCTTCAAGTTCTTTAATGATTGTACCCGTATCGTTCAATTCGGGATATCCTGCTGTAAAATAAATGGTGAGCAGATTTTCTTTTTTATCGTTTAATTTCTTCTGTAATTTATTCATACCACTTTTGTTTCGTTTTCCTAAACCTTCGAGCGAAGTGAAAGTTCCTCCACTTTAGGGGAGGTTAGGAGGGGTTGTTCATTTCATTAATATACGCATCCATATCTTTATCGCCACGGCCCGAAATATTTACCACAACCACATCGTCGGGGTTAAACTTGAGTTTTTCGAGTGCTGCCAGGGCATGAGCCGATTCCAGTGCCGGGATAATGCCTTCGGTTCTTGTTAGCAAAAAAGCAGCATCGAGGGCTTCGCGGTCGGTTGCATCAATGTATTGTGCCCGGCCTGTTTTGAACAGGTTTGAGTGAAAAGGGCCAATGCCCGGGTAATCGAGACCGGCCGAGATGGAATAAGGCTCAATAATCTGGCCGTCGTCGTTTTGCATCAACATGGTTTTTGAACCATGAATGAAGCCAACACCCCCGCAAGCCATGGTGGCGGCTGTTTCGCCCGAATCGACGCCCATTCCTGAAGCTTCAACGGCTACCAGTTTTACCTTTTCATCGTCGAGGTAATGGTAAAAAGCACCGGCGGCATTGCTGCCACCACCTACGCAGGCAATGATGTAGTCGGGCGATGTGCGTCCAATTTTCTCATCTAGCTGCCATCCGATTTCCTCGCTGATAACAGACTGGAATTTGGCAACAATCTCGGGGTAGGGATGTGGTCCAACTACTGAGCCAATGAGGTAATACGTGTCTTCGGGATTGTTAATCCAGTCGCGCAGGGCTTCGTTGGTGGCATCTTTGAGGGTTTTGTTGCCGCTTTCGGCAGGTATCACTTTGGCGCCGAGCATTTCCATGCGCCTCACGTTGGGCATTTGGCGCTCAATGTCAACCGAGCCCATATATACGATGCATTTCATGTTCATGAGGGCACAAACTGTAGCTGTTGCCACGCCGTGCTGGCCGGCACCGGTTTCGGCAATTATGCGGGTTTTGCCCATTTTTTTTGCCAGCAGGATTTGCCCCACAGTGTTGTTTACTTTATGCGAGCCGGTATGGTTCAGGTCTTCACGCTTAAGATATACTTTGGTGCCATAGTGTTCGCTAAGTCTTTTGGCATAGTATAATGCAGATGGGCGGCCAACGTAATCTTTCAGCAGACTGATAAATTCTTGTTTAAACTCGTACGAGTCGATAATTTCCTTGTAACAGGCTTTTAGTTCGTCGATATTGGGTTGCAACATCTCGGGGATGAATGCACCGCCAAATTCGCCGTAGTAGCCATTAGAGTCAACCCCCCAGCCCCCTAAAGGGGGGGTATGGGGTTCTGCGTTATTGTTTCTTTCGTTCATGTTATAATTTTGTATCTTTTAAAATAATTGCTCAAAACTTCATATTTGGTAGTTACTTGCCCCCCCTTTAGGGGGTTGGGGGGTTATTTCTTCTTTTATTCTTTTTAGTACATTTTCAATATCGAATAACACTTCTTCATTTGTAAAGCGAATAACTTTTAATCCTAATTCTTCCAACTCAAAGTCGCGATTACAATCATATTCATATTGTGACGGTATATTATGGTATCCACCATCGACTTCAATAATTAATCTGGCTTTATGACAATAAAAATCAGCAATGAAATAGGCAATAGGATGCTGACGTTTGAAGCGTACACCAAGTTTGCTGCCAGCTATTTGTTTCCATAGAAAGTCTTCAGCATCAGTTGGGTTTAAGCGATTGTTTTTTGCAAGCTCAAATAGAATTGGCATCGCACCGTGATGCATGCTATTGTGTTCATCTACAAATGTTAAGTGCTCCGGTGTTTCAGTTTTGCAGCTGCCTCCCCCCCCCTTTAGGGGGCTGGGGGGTGTTTGTATGAAATTCTTTATTGCATTTACGTCCTTCCTTCCCGGTTCAACTTCAAACTTGCTGTTAATATCTATCCCGGCCATTTGTGGATGTTCGATTTGTTGTAATTCTTCTGCATCGTCGGGTCCAATGCCGCCGCTCAACAAAAATGGAACTGAACCTTTGTAACGTTTTAGCAACGACCAATCGAACTTTGCACCGGTACCCCCATGCTTTTCCGAGGGAGTATCGAACAAAAAATAATCGCAATATGGCTCATAAGCTTCAAAATCGTTCTGCTTTGTAAGATTAAAAGCTTTGATGATTCGATAGCCCTTTCTTTTTAAGTTTTTGCACATTTCAGGACTTTCGCTGCCATGTAATTGAAGCGTGTCGAGATGATAAGCCACGGCATTCTCTTCAATTACTGCTTCATCTTCGTTGACAAAAACACCCACCTTACTTAAGCTTTTTGGCAAGTGGGTAATGTCCGATGGTTCAATTTTCCCTTTCACATACCTGGGCGAACGTGGGTAAAAAATAAAGCCCAGCATATCAGCCGATAGTTGTGCCAGTTGGTGCATGATGGCTGCATCGCCCATTCCACATATTTTTATTATCAAATTTTTCATACGATAATTGTTTATTTTCTAAGGCCGTATGGAACTCGCATGTAATAAATTATCATCTGCTTGGATGTAAGTATTTTACATGCTCGTTTCATATACTCTTTAACTTCAACAATTGAGAACTAACTCAATCCTCCTCCGTTGGAGGGGTTAGGGGAGGCTCTTTTCTATTTTCAGCATTTGATTTCCACCTTTCTGAAACTCATAATTCACTTTTATCAACTCGTGGTTGGGGTACCTTTCTAATATTTCGGGTAAATGTGCCGAAAGTTTAGAGTTGAGGTCTATTATTGGAAAAATACGTACTTCGCTACTTATACGGAGCATCTCGTCGATGGCTTTCAGGTGAAAGTCGAGGTCGAGAATGTCGGAATACAAGAGCAGAAAGTGTGAGCTCAGTGCAATGTCGAACGAATGGTCGTTGAATGGCAGCTTGGGCAGGCTGGCAGCAATATAGCGTCCTTCTGCTTTTCCCTCTTCGTAATCGTTCAGGAACTGTTTCATCGATTTCATCCTGATTTTGCCCAGCCCTTCGAGTGAGCCAAACTGTTCCCAATTGAACTGCTCCATGTTGGCGCGGGTTTGATTGATTACATCGGGAAAAGAATCGTTGATTTGTTTTTCGATTGCTTCTTTCGATAGCTCAAAAATCGGGTCAACCGATACCACATGTCCGCCAAAAGCATTGGCAACAGCATTAAAGGCAGCCGGGCCATCGCCGCATCCCAAAACTTTTTTCGATAAAAAGCCGGGCGACAAATGGAACATGTTCACATACTCGGTGTACGAACGTCCCCACGGAATAATGTTTTTGTAATCAATCATAATATATAGTCATTTGTAAACAGTCATTTGTCATTAGTTAATATGAGGTTGCTATGGTGCTGGTTATTCAACCTGAAACCTGTAATAGATTCAAATTAATTAGCGAACCTCAATTTCTTAAGTACTTATCAGTTTTATAAATCTGCTACAAGCTTCAGCAGGTTTCTTTTCTTTCATAAAGTTTTCACCCATCAAAAATCCTTCAAATCCTTCATGTTTCAGCATTTTAACCGTTTCGGGGTTGCTGATGCCGCTTTCGGATATGCGTACAAAATTAGCCGGAATTTTTGTTAATAACTCAATAGAGCGATTTGTATCTACGTTAAATGTTTTTAAATCGCGATTATTCACACCCACCACATCAACATAAGCCGAAACTTTTGAAAGTTCCTCTTCGTTGTGAATTTCAAACAAAACTTCCATGCCCAGTTGATGTGCCAATTTTGCAAAACGTTCTACCTCCTCGGCTGTGAGCGATGCGGCAATGAGTAAAATTACAGCGGCACCGTATGCTTTAGCCTCATGTATCTGGTATTCATCAACAATAAAATCTTTGCGCAATACCGGGATGTTTACCAGTTTGCTTGCTGCCTCTAAATCAGACAGTGTGCCGCCAAAATACTTTTCATCGGTTAACACCGAAATAGCCGACGCCCCGGCTTGTTCGTAACCCTTTACCACATCTTCGAGTTGCACATTGGCATTGATGATGCCTTTTGATGGCGACTTTCGTTTGTGTTCGGCAATGATTCCACTCTTTCCGGGTTTACGTAAATATTCCTTTAGCGACAATACCGGCTTATTGTATGCCGGGTACCGCATTAACTCCGAAATTGAAACCTTTGCTTTAGCTGCCGCAACTTCGGTTTTTTTATGTGCGTTTATTTCGTCTAAAATAGACCCCCCTCCCCGTTCGGCTGAGCTCACGTCGGGGGATTTTACCCCTAAATCCCCTAAAGGGGACTTTTTACGGGATATGTTATTTTTATTTTCGTTCATTAAATTAAAGTTCTTTTCAATTAACATAAAACATATATTTTACATTCAACGTGTTTCAGTATCAATGACGCACCCCCTGCTCCCCCCCTTTAGGGGGCTGGGGGGTTAGGTGTTTACTATTTTCTGTAAAACGTTAGTAGCTTTCCCGCCCAGCAACGAACTTTTTGCTTCTTCGATACATTGTTCAATGCTTTTTTCGGGGTGAAGTGTACGGATGGCCATTCCGGCATTGGCAAACACAGCGTTGTTTTGTGCTTCGGTACCTTTGCCATCGAGTATGGTTTTAAAAATAGCGGCAGCCTCTTCAACCGTATCGCCACCAAATAAATCTTCTTGTTTGCATTGTTTTAGGCCGATGTTCTCGGGGTTTAGCAGCAGGTCTTCGTTGTTCGATACAACTTTAAATTTTCCGGTTAGCGAAATTTCGTCGTATCCGTCGAGTGAATAAATTACCGAAAACTGCTTTCCGGTTTGCTGGAACAGGTAGCTGTACAAACGTACTGTTTCAAGGTCGAATACGCCGGCCATTTGGCACTGGGGGTTTGCAGGGTTAACCAACGGACCTATCAGGTTGAAAAATGTTTTCATGCCCAGGTCGCGCCTGATGGGGCCAACGGCTTTCATGGCAGGGTGGAAGAGAGGGGCGTGCATAAACACAAACCCGGCTTCGTCCATTTGTTTCTTTAGTGTGTCCTGGTCGTTGGTAAATTTATACCCAAAATAGTCCATAACGTTACTTGAACCACATGCCGACGAAACCCCGTAGTTACCGTGTTTGGCTACTTTATACCCCGCGCCGGCAACAACCAGCGACGAGAGGGTAGAGATGTTGAACGTGTCTTTGCCATCGCCACCGGTTCCACACAGGTCAATGGTACGGAAGTCGGAAAAATCGACCGGCACACACAGTTCAATCAGTGCATCGCGAAAACCCGCCAGTTCTTCGGGGGTTATGCTGCGCATCATGTAAACCGCCATAAAAGCGGTTATCTGCGACTGGTTGTATTTTTCGGATGCAATGTTTTTTAGTATTTCCTTAGCATCTTTGCGGGTTAAGGTGCGGTGTTGGATGAGTTTATTTAAAATAGGTTTCATTACCCCCCAGCCCCCTGAAGGGGGGGATTGAACCCCTAAATCCCCTGAAGGGGACTTTTTTTGGGCTGCGTTATTATTAGTATTTTTCATTTTATATGTTTTTATCTTTTTTTAATTGCTTGAACCTTCAAGCTTGGTAGTTCCCTGCTCCCCCCTTAGGCTTCGACGTGAGCTCAGCCGAACGGGGTAGGGGGTTATGGGGTTGTTAAAAAATTAGCCATGATTTGTTTTCCGCTGGGGGTTAAAATCGATTCGGGGTGGAATTGTACCCCGCGTACATCGTGTTCGTTGTGATAAATGGCCATCACAAGGTCTTCACCATCGGAGGCTGATACGCTGAGCCCGGTGGGCAGGGTTTCTTTATCAATTACCCAGCTGTGGTATCGTCCAACTTCGATGGTGTCTTCTAACCAACGGAATGAGCGGTCGTTGTTATCGGTAATGTTTACTTTGGTTGCCACACCATGATATACTTTATTGAGGTTGTAAATTTTACCGCCATACACTTCGGCTATGGCCTGGCAGCCAAGACATACGCCAAATATGCTTTTGCTGGCACCGTAGGTCGAAATGAGTTCTTTCAGGATGCCTGCTTCGTCGGGAATGCCCGGTCCCGGCGATAATACAATTTTGTCGTATTTGTCAATCTCGCTCAGGTCGATTTCGTCGTTACGGTACACATCGATGGTGGCATTGGGAGCCAGTTCTTTCAGCATATGTACCAGGTTGTACGTAAACGAATCGTAGTTGTCGAGTACCAGTATTTTTGCTGTTATTGTCATGGGTTTTATTTCTTTAATCATTGTTGTTTTTTTATGTTGAGAAAATTCATGAATTTTCTTTACTATACTGTTGTTACCGCTTAAAAGCTGATTTCGGAATTGATGTTTTTGGCTTCGAGAATGGCCTTTTTCAGTGCGCCCAGCTTATTGTTTACTTCCTGTAACTCATTTTGGCGGTTCGATTCGGATACGATACCTGCCCCGGCCTGACATATCAAATGATTGTCTTTGCTCAGAAATGTACGGATGGTAATGGCATGGTTAATATCACCGTTAAAGCCAATAAAACCGATGGCGCCACCGTAATATGAGCGGCCAACATTTTCGAGCTTGTCGATAATTTCCATGGCTTTATATTTTGGTGCGCCCGAAAGCGTTCCGGCCGGGAAAGTGTCGCCAAATACTTTAATGGTGTTGGTGCCGGGTCTCAACTCGCCACTTACCTCCGATACCAGGTGCAATACATGCGAGTAATATTGTACTTCGCGGTATTTTTCAACTTTCACGTTTGCCGAGTCGCGGCTCAGGTCGTTGCGGGCCAGGTCAACCAGCATTACATGTTCGGCATTTTCCTTTTTATCGGCAGCCAGGTCAATGGCAAGCTGGCGGTCGCTATCGTCGTTTCCGGTACGTTTGAACGTTCCGGCAATGGGGTTAATGGTTGCTTTGTTGCCGCGAACGATAAGCTGGGCCTCGGGCGATGAACCAAAAATTTTGTAATTGCTATAATCGAAATAGAACAGGTAAGGCGATGGATTGATGCGGCGCAGTGCACGGTACACGTTAAACTCGTCGCCCGAGAATCGTTGCTTGAACCGGCGCGAAAGCACAATCTGGAAAACATCGCCGCGAAAGCAGTGGCTTTTTCCGGCATCAACCATGTTCATATATTCTTCGTCGGTAATGTTCGATGTTTCTTCGTCTTCGGTGTTAAAACGGAAGGTTACCACATTTTGGTTGAGCAAGATGCCTGTTATCTCGGTAGCATTGCTCTCTTCGTTTTCCAACAGGTTTTCAATAAGCGTAATGTCGTTGTTGAAATGGTTGATGGCGATAACATAGCGGTGAAAAGCGTATCTAATTTCAGGGATTTCGGCTTCGTTTTGGTCGCGTTCGCGCAGTTTAATGGTTTCGAAATACTGAATGGAATCGTACGCCGAATATCCCCACAGTCCGTTTACCAGTCCTTTGTCTTTCAGCTCGTCAACCTCGAAGGTGTGCAAAAAGTTGTTCAGGCTTTCGGCTACCTGGTTTTTGTGGTTCACTATTTCGGTGGTGGGTTCGTTGCCTGGTAGGTTTTGGGCAATGGTTCCGTTGTTTACCTCGATGGTCGCAATTTCGTCGAAACAGATAAAGCTCATACTGTTGCTTGAGCCATGGTAATCGCTACTTTCGAGTAGTAGTGTGTTGGGGTAGGTGTCGCGCATTTTGAGGTAAATGCTTACCGGCGTAACCAGGTCGGCCACTGTGCCCGACAATTTGGTAATGTTGGTGTTGATTTTAATGGATGCCTCTCCAACTCCTCCATGATTGGGGCCAGGATTTGTGGCTTTTGTGTTGCTGTTAGTGTTCATGTTTTTATTTTTTTATACGTATTTCTTGTTCTCTATATTATTTTTATTTGCTCCTCCTCCCCATAGGGGAGGCCGGGAGGGGCAGCCAAAAAAAAAGGCTTGTCGGAAGTTCCGACAAGCCTTTAGTATCTTTGTTTACTGTACTACATAGGTCGCTCGCTTAACTTCCGATATCGAAATTAAGATTTTGCCACCACCAAGTATTTACAGTAAATGTGTTCATTATTTCTTCTGTTTGATTTTGCAAATAAAGAGAATGATTTTGATATTTCAAAGTGTTTTTTGGTAAAAAAATTATTAATTCATAGTAAGAAGCTTTCCAAACTTATAGTTTTATGCCTGATTCATAGGCAACTCAATAAAGAATTTTGAGCCTTTATTTTTTTCCGATTCAAAAGTAATTTTACCTCCCAGCATTTTCACAATCGATTCTGTAATAGTCAATCCCAGGCCGGTGCCTTCGCTCATTGGGTCAACCTGGTAAAAGCGGTTGAAAATCTTGTCTTTTTGGCTATCGGGTATTCCAATACCTGTGTCTTTCACGTATATAATCAATTTGTTATCGGCCGGATTTACAAAATAACCCAGTTCAATTTCGCCTTCGCGCGTAAATTTGAAAGCGTTGTTCAGTAAGTTCATCAAAGCTTTTTCGAGTTGTGCCGGGTCGGTGTTGATGGTATCCTTACCGTCGGGTAACATGGTGTTGAGCGTAAATTTGAAATTGTTTGTTTTCTCGTTTGCCTTAAAGTAATCGGCCACATTGCCCATTATTTTATTGAGGCTGTTTTGCTTGTAATGAACATCGAGTTGATTGGCATCAATTTTTGCCAGGTTAATCATGTCGTCAATCAGGCGTAATACCGATTCTGTATCGTTGCGGATAATGTTGATAAAGTTGTTTTTTTGTTCTGCTTCGAGGTCTTCTTCGGTAAGCAGGTTTGCAAATCCCACAATGGTGTTGAGCGGCGTACGTATTTTGTGGCTCATGTTGCCAAGGTACGACGATTTCATCCGGTCCGATTCTTCGGCTTTCTCTTTGGCTTTTATCAGTTCCTGTTGAATGTTAATTCGTTCGGTTATGTCTTCAACCAATCCTATTAGTTGAACAGGTTTGCCATGGTCGTTACGGCTGGTGATTAAAATGGATACATTGAACCATATTAGGCCTCGCGACGGGTGTTTGACCCTGAATTCAACGGTCAGTGCGTCCTTTTTGCCGTAATCGATAATTTCGAATTTTTCGATAATTTGTTTGCGGTCGTTATCGTAAATGTTGTCAATAATATTTTTTCCAATATGATTATTCTTGCCTTTAGTAATAAAATCGAGGCTTTGGTCGATAACGATATCGTCGGTTTCGAAGTTGTATTCGCAAAAAATCAGTCCTGAATTTTCAACCGCCAGGCTTAGTTTCTTTTTCTCTTCCTGAAGTTTATCTTTCAGATGTTTTATTTCACTTAAATCAACAAAAGTGTACATGATAACCGGCGTGCCGCTCATCATCATTTTGGTTTGTGTTAAAAGAATGGGGCGTTTGTTATTGTTTCCTGTCAATACACTTTCGAAGTTCTCTTTTGTGCTATTGTCTGTTTCTGTTTCAGGAAGAAAACTTCCAATGGTATTTCCAATAATTGCTTCCTCGGGTAAGCCGGTCAGTCGACATGCGTATGGGTTAGTTGTATTAATAATACCATTTTTGGCATCGCATATAATAATACCTACTTGTGCTTCTTCAATAATGTAACGTTTTACACTTTCGCTGGCCTCCAATTCGTCGTTTTTCTGGTAATAGTCGGTAATCATTCGGGCAACTTCGTTCATTTCGGTTTTGCCTGAGGCAAGGCTTGTAATTTCGTCGCTCGATTGTTTTTTGAGCGATGTCGATATTTTTTTGAGTGGGGATATTACCCATAAAACAAGAAAAACAAGTAGAAAAAGAACAACAATTGCCAGCGATGCAGTCATAATCCATTTGTCGTTCGAGTTGGTTTGTTCCCACAAGGCCAAAAATGGAAGGTTAAGTTCAATATTCAGGATGGCTGCAATTTGTTGGTCGTATGTTTTTAGTTCGCGGGTAATTCGAAGTGTTTTGTCGCTTATTTCGCTTAGGGGGTGGTCGGCTGATTCGATACTGATGGTTGAGTTGTTGATGGATGCCGTGTACTTGTCAATCCATCGATTGTCGAGTACCGATGCCATTACTAAATATCCTCCGGTGTTGCTATCCGTTTCAATTTTGGTGCCATGAAAATAATATACTTCATTGTTGTATTTGGCATAAAACGAATGTGTTTTACCAGGCTTGAGCCATTCCGAGAGTTCGTTGGCTGGTATGGGCATGTTTTGAATATCCAGAGCCCTGGGAGTTTCAAAAAGAAGAAGTTCCCCTTCGGAATTAAGTAACCAAACGGCATCAACGTGATGATAAATCAGGATATCGTCAAATAGGTATTCTTGCAGAATATCGGGTTCGTTACCTTCCGATTCGATGAAGAGCCTGGTGGCTGGAGTATTGGTCATTTCCGACATCCACGATGAGAATTCACCTATGCTGTGCGGGTCAATAGCCAGCATCTTGTTAACTTGCACGTCGTATTCTTCAGTAATCGAGCTTTTTATCTGTTCGAATTCTTTTTCAGCTTTTATCTGAAAAAAAACGATGCCGGTAGCAACTATGATTAAAATGCCAGCAATAAGCCAAATAAACCTTGAAAGAAGTTTCATTTTTTTCAATTTAATGGTTAAACGCGATAATTACGCTTAATTTATGAAATAATGTTTGATCTTTTTGGGAAACAATGATCAATTTTTCAGGTGTAAGGTAAGAAATAATTAAAAGCAATGAAAAATGTTTTGATAATGGCCTATAGCATAAATGAATAGTTTTGTGTGAATTGGGTTATGAGTTCAAGAGAAATACAATTAACAATACAATAAGTATTACAATGGCTAAAATTGAAAAGAATACAATTACGCCATTTTTGTATCGTTTGTTTGATTTAACCAGTTTGTTAACCGATTGAATTTTATTGATTTTATTCACCATTTTTTTCAGCGCCATCTGGTCTTTTACAATATAGTCGTATGCTCCGTATTTCATGGTGTTAATAGCTACATCAATATTATCCTGCCCCGATAAAAAGATGAATTCAATATCGTTGCCCATCTCTTTGGCTTTCTTCAAAACGTCAATGCCGTTCATCCCGTCATCAAGCAAAAAGTCCTGAATGATGATATCAGGATTTCTGTAAAGATTGTTTATCACTTCTTCTCCGGAATAAAAAGACATGATATTTGTAAAGTTGTTCGACTTCAAGTAGCTTGAAATAAGTTTGTTGTAAACTCTGTTATCTTCTACTACAAAAATCAGCGAATCGTTTTCCTTTTGCATAATAACCTATATAAAATTGGATTTAAAGATAAAACCTTTAAAACAGCATTCAAAATTTTTTTCAGATTCCTAAATTAAGAAATTTTCTTTAACAAAAATAGTTTTTCTTATCAATATGTTGTGAATTATTTCCGTATAAAATATTTGATGGTGTATTTCTGTTGTTTAAAATTGAATGTATTTCAGGCAAACTCTTTTTTGAACGATTGAGTATATAAGGCATTAAACATCTATCTATTATCCTACATATTCGGATGTGTGTTGTTGGTAATTATGAGGTTTTTTGTGCAATGAATCGGGTTTATTATCGTTTTAGGTTAGCCATGAAACAAGTTTTACCTTGATTGAACTCGAATATTATGCGCGATTTGGTATTTTGTTCGAATAAATTATTTTAGGATACTAAATTTAGTATTAATTTGCCTTTTTATTGCAATATTTGCAAAAAACAAGTGTTTTTATAACCAGTTAAAATTCTTAAACATAATGATTATGACAAAGAAGAATGTGTGGATAGCCGTATTGTTAACGGCAGTAGTTGGTATTTTTACCTCGTGTGTTGAAGATCCGGTAAGCGAAGAAGCTCCAACGATTACAGTAAGCAGCCCGACTGCCGATAGTATTGATATTTTTATTGGCGATTCGATTGACTTTACTATTGCCTTGTCATCCGAAAATGGCTTAACTAAGTTTAAAGCAATGACTACTAACGAAATCGGAATTGAGATAACCAACAGCGATCTTACTTTCGATGGTACAAACAACGAAAGCGTAACGGTTAAAGTAAAAGTTACCGAAAGTGCTTCTGAAGGCAATGTTAATCTAACTTTTGTAGTAGAAGACGGACAAAAAAGTGCGAATGCAATTAAAACGCTGGTTATTTCTAAAAAAGAAACACCTCTTTCGGAAGCTGCCGAATTTGAGTGGGAGCGTGTAGGTGGTGCTGATGCTACAGGTCTTGAGCAATTTGGTCTTATATGGACTGATAATACAAGTACAAGTGCCGTAATTAAGAAGGATGCTGATAAATTTGTGGATCTCGGCAACGATGCATGGACAAGCATTACATCGCTTGAGGCTCTTGTTGCAGCTGTTGATGCAGCCGAGGATATGGAACGCTGGGAAGAGATTTCAGCCGAAGCCTCTGGAACCTACGATTATACGCTTGGTACTAAGGTGAATGACACTTATTACTTAATCCACATTACCAATGCAACAGTTACTTCCGACGGTGTAACAGGTACAACTATTACTATTGTTGGTGAATACAAAGAATAGTTCGAAAAAATGAGATAAAACAAGCTGTGCCTGGTGGTGCAGCTTTTTTTTTCCAATAAATTTATTGTATTCCTGAACTTATTGAGGAGTAATGGGTTAAATACAAGTAATTTAAGCAGTAGTGAAATGAATCCGCGTATATTCAAATACTTGATATCTTTTATCTTCTTCATTTTAATGAATTCGCATATTCATGCGCAAAATGTAGTTCCTGGAACTTCTTTCTGCGAACAAGGAATGAGAATTAACAATGGAGGCATGATGGTGCTTGGCGGTTGGGCAGTAGCCAATATGGCTGTCGGAGCTTATGGCTGGTCGGCCTTCGAAGGCCCTAAGAAATATTTCTACCAAATGAACCTTTTTTGGAATGTTGTAAATGTTACAATTGCCGGAATTGCACTTTCGAATAATCTTGGATACGACTGTTCGTCAATAACATACGATAACTATATGAATTCGCACCTTTCAACCGAAAAGACCTTGCTTATAAATTCGGCATTGGATGTTGGTTACATCGGTACAGGTTTTTTACTAAAATACTTTTCGACCAAAGCTTCAAAGCGAAACGATTTGTTGCAAGGCTACGGGAACTCACTCATTTTGCAGGGGGGCTTTTTGCTTGCATTCGATGTGGTGTTGTACGCTCTTATGCGAAACGAACGAATAAGTTTTAACACAAACATTTCAGCATCTTTTTCGCCAGCTTTACCGGCATTTCACTTTGTTTACAGGTTTTGAAATACAAATTTTCACCATCAATTAATGAATTGTTCGCGAATGGAGTTTTTCTGACGCAAACAGTAAGCTGTTTATGTTTCGATGATTTGTTAGTTTAAAATTTCTGATATTTTACGCATCATAAAATAAAGCTATTGTCTTATGTCTGAAATCTGACGAACGGTTGTGCTGTTTCGTGTATTTTTTTTGAGATTTATTACTCTATTATTGCTGTTTGTTGGCTTTTTATTTTTCAAACAACATAGGGAGCTACTATCTGTTTTTGAAATATTTTGGGCAAATAAAGTTATCTTTGACATATAAGACGATTTTTTGTTTTGTAGCTCAATGCTAATTTGTGAGACATAAATTTCATCTTGCTATTTTAATCGTTTAGTGCACTGTTAATGGAAAACCAATTGTATAAAGCTCTTTCAAAATGTATGGCTATGTGCAGCAAAGCCGAAAAATGCACATTCGACATACAAAAAAAACTTAATGAATGGGAAATTTCAGAGTCTGATTCTCAAAGAATTATTTCTCAACTTAAACAAGAGCGGTTTATTGATGAAGAACGATATGCTGGTTTCTTTGTGCGCGATAAATTTCGATTTAACCAGTGGGGGAAAATCAAGATTGCTTTTTATTTACGCAATAAAAACATTTGCGAATCGACAATTAAACAAGCTCTTGGGCAGATTGATGATAAAGAATATCTCCAAGTACTGAAAACGTTGCTAAGGCAAAAATCAAAATCGGTAAAAGCCGGTTCCGATTACGAAAAAAATGCTAAACTGATTCGTTTTGCCCAAGGGCGAGGCTTCGAATACGAAATGATTGCAAAAGCACTTAAAGCCTTATGAATTTGTGGAGCTTCGTTGCAGCTTTGTGTTAACTGTGTTACCTTTGCAAGCTTACCGTTAAAACACACAAAATATGATATTAAGAGACCAGCTAAAGAATTTGGTTGAGCGCCGGGATGCGCTGAGGGGGTATCTTTGACATTGATGCCAAATTGATTCAAATTGAAGAAGAAGAGTTGAAAACGCAAGAGCCCTCGTTTTGGGACAACCCTAAGGAAGCCGAAGGGCAAATGAAACTCATCAACAGCATTAAACAATGGACCGATGATTTTGCCCTTGTTGACGGAGCGATTGAAGATTTGCAGGTGCTTTATGATTTTCAACAGGAGGGTGAGGCCGAAGATTCCGAAGTGGAGCAACAATATGCCAAAGCGCTTGATTTGATTGAAAGTCTTGAAGCCAAAAACATGCTTCGCAACGAGGAAGATAAGCTGGGAGCAGTGTTGCGCATCAATGCCGGTGCCGGGGGTACCGAAAGCAACGATTGGGCACAAATGCTCTATCGCATGTACAATCGTTGGGCCGATGCTCATGGCTATACCTTTAAAGTGATGGAATTTCTGCCGGGCGAGGATGTGGGTATAAAAAATTGCACCGTACAAATTGAAGGCGATTTTGCATATGGTAACCTCAAAAGCGAAAACGGAGTTCACCGTCTGGTTCGTCTATCGCCATTTAATGCCCAAAACAAGCGGCAAACCTCATTCACTTCGGTATATGTTGCGCCTTTGGTTGACGATACCATCGAGATTGAAATAAACTCGTCCGATTACGATTTTGAGACCATGCGTTCCAGTGGGGCAGGTGGCCAGAATGTAAACAAGGTTGAAACTGCTGTGCGTTTACGACACCATCCGACAGGTATCGTAATCGAAAACTCTGAAAGTCGCTCGCAACTTCAGAATAAAGAAAATGCCATGCGACTGCTTAAATCGCAACTTTACGAAATTGAACTGCGCAAACGGCAGGAAGAAGTTATGAAGGTTGAAGCCGGAAAGAAAAAAATTGAGTGGGGATCGCAAATCCGCTCGTACGTTTTGCAACCCTATAAGCTGGTAAAAGATGTGCGCACCGCCTACGAAACCGGCAATGTTCAAGCCGTACTCGATGGCGATATCGATGGTTTTATAAAAGCCTATCTGATGGAATTTGGTGGCGAATAAATTATCGTAGTTTTTTGTAAACTGCGATTTCATTTTGCAGTTTAGCTTTGTTTTTAATTGCTTCTGAAAGTTTAAGTGCTTCAACTACAGCGTTAATGTCGTAGTCTTCAAGCAAAATATAATAGTAGCGTTTGCCCAGAAAAACACATTTTAAATCGAGCTCCGGATTTTTAGCTATAAAATGAATTACCGAGTCGGCTTCCCCGTTCATATACGATACTTTCTCCCATTTATAATCGAGAAAATCGCTTCGGTGGTTTAGTGGGCTTTCTAAGGGTATTTCTTCCGATTTTGCCTGGAGATTGCCATCGTAAACCCGTATCCCGGTGTGCTCAAGCCATTCTTTGCCCATGTAATTGCTCGACAGGTATAGCTCGCCTCGTTCGTCAAGATGTACCTGTAAAAATGATCGATCCCACGAGCGGTTAAAGGTTTGCCTTTTGTGGTTGTATTGGGTGTATTTATCAAATTCGGTTTTTTCTTTGTTGAAATTCTTTTCAAAATCGATAATAAGGCTGTCTGTCCTTATAAGTTGCAGGTTTCGGCTGTCAATAAGTTGCTGTAGCCATTCCGAACGAATGTTTTTGGCTACCGAAATTTGCACTTCGGCTTTTGGAAATCGAATGTGTATGGAGTCGAGTTTGTGGATAGCCCCGATGGTGTCGCCCGAAATACAAAGTTGTTTTGCTTTGTTGGTTTCGCTAACGGCAAGCTCGCGTTGCGATGGACCACAGGAAGCAAAAAGTATTGCTGCAAAAATGAAGGTTAAAATTCGAATTGATTTCATATGATTAAATTGTTTATTTTAAGGTATCGTATGGAACTTGCATGTCCCGATGTACGTTGGCATTGACTATCCTATTGTATGTGAACGTTTTACATGCTCGTTTCATAGATGTAAATAAATTAGATTGTTCTCCTCAGCATAAATATATAAAAAGGGGCTTGATAAAAGAATTGTGCTGCAAAAATAAAAAATGTTGCCTTGCTTCAATAGCTTTTGGCGAAGGGATGTTTTTCAATAGATTGTTAGATTTGTCGAAATCGTTAGTTTTGTCCGTCAATATACAAAATAATGAACATTAATTCAGTCGATTTTTTCAGAAAGCAAAATTATACAATACCTGCAACGATATCGATGCCGGTGCTTGTTGCCTGGAAGCTGCAAAATCCCGAGAATTGTGGCAGCCTGTTACGTTTAGCCGATAGTGTGGGTTTTCAGAAAGTGTGGTTTGTGAATTCCGAAAATATAATTTCTATACGAAAAGTTAAGAAGATTGCCGGCAACAGTTTTTCGTCTATGGATTTTGATTTTATTGATGAAAATGAAGTATTGAGCAAATTGCCACCAGATTACCGGATAGTTGCTATAGAAACAGCACCCGGGTCAGACAATATTTTTCAAAGTTCACTTCCCGATCGCATTGTACTGGTAGTCGGAAACGAAGCGAAAGGTATTGATGCTGAATTCCTTTCTCAATGCCATTCGGTTGTGCACATTCCACTTACCGGGAATTGCACTTCGCTAAATGTGTCGCATGCTGCTACGGTAGCTGCTTTCGAGTGGTTGAGGCAGCTTATGAGCCGATTGTAAAAAAGAGTGATTTTTATGTGTTTTTTTTCATTGAAAGTTTTGGCGGTTTAAAAAAGTTGTCTTTTCTTTGCAGCGCCTTTGAGAAAAGTATGCAAGAGTTCAAAAGGTGAGGCGTTTTTTGAGAATAAATTTCAGGAAAAGTTTTGGAGATTTAAATTAACTTCTTACTTTTGCAAACCAATTTTGAGAAAACAAATTGGCCCGTTCGTCTAGGGGTTAGGACGCCAGGTTTTCATCCTGGTAGCAGGGGTTCGAATCCCCTACGGGC
>JAFGGY010000073.1 GCA_016930365.1 Prolixibacteraceae bacterium
TTGAAAAATGGAAATATGAGATCTCATTGTCAATGAGTTAAAGTAGAAAATAAACTATTTTCCGGCTTTACCGGACAACAATGAAAACAAATCCATAATAACACAATCGTAATTTGTATTTCTTACTGCATCTACAAAGTCTTGCCTTTCAGAAAACAAATTATCGGGATTAATCAGATACAAAAAATTACTGGCCTGTTGCAGGTTGGTTATAACATCGGAATTTTCGCAAAAAATTGGCATCGGATAGTTCGGAATATTATCCAATTCACGGTGATCGGCTGCAAAAGAAATATAGCCATTGGAACTATTTATAGCATACGAGTTTCCCATTTTCGATTGAGTAGAACAATAATCTGTAACCATAATTTCTATAGCTCCATTTTTCTTTGCCATATCTAAAAATGTTCGCATCCATCGATTTTCTTCAACTGGAGTTTCCTCGTTGTCGGCATTATAGCCAAAATTCAAGCTTTCCTGTCCCATTCCATCTATTGCGTATACGTAATCGATATTCACTAAGCCTTCATCATCACCAGTTATACTAACAAGCTCAGCACCATTTTGAGAAATCACCACAAAATCGGGGTTTATATTTTTGGCATAAAAACTAATATCTTGTACAAAAACGCTCATTTCGTGTTTGAAATCCATATCGGATGGCAAAGATTTAACATCATCTTTGTTGCATGCAGGCATTAATGCAAGCAAAAATACAAAACAGAATACACCAATCAATCTACCCATATAAATATAATATTCAGAGCCTTAACAGCAGATTCAACCAACAATTGTTAATTTTATTATTTTGTTTTTGATTGAATCGATGTCTTTGCATAACAAGTTCGCATTTCCAATCAGTAAAGATATGAACTTTTGTCTGTTCCGTTTTTTTTAAACCTCAATTAACCTATTTTTGCATAAAAATTTTTGACATCCATGCGAATCGATATACTTACCATATTTCCTGAAATTTTTGATGGACCTTTCAGCCAATCGATGCTGAAACGTGCGCAGGAAAAAAAGATTGTTGAATTACACATCCACAACATTCGCGATTACTCAACCGACAAGCAAAAATCGGTTGACGATTATGCATTTGGCGGCGGAGCAGGCATGGTAATGATGATACAGCCCATCGAAGACCTGATTCTTAAACTAAAATCGGAGCGCTCGTACGATGAAATTCTGTACATGACTCCCGATGCAAAAGTATGGAATCAACAATCGGCCAACCATTTATCTATGTCGGATAACCTAATTATTCTTTGTGGCCATTACAAAGGAGTTGACCAACGCATACGCGACCACTACATTACCCGTGAAATATCGATAGGCGATTATGTACTAACAGGAGGCGAACTGGCAGCCGCAGTTATAGTTGACAGCGTTGTACGCCTAATCCCCGGTGTTTTATCCGACGAAACTTCGGCACTTACCGACTCGCACCAGGACGGGTTGTTAAGTCCGCCGGTTTACACCCGACCGGCTAACCACAATGGGTGGACTGTTCCCGAAATATTACTATCGGGGAATACCCGCAAAGTAGAAGAATGGCGCGAGGAAAAAGCATTGGAAAGAACCCAAAAAATAAGGCCCGACTTACTTGAAAAATAGCTGCATGTTGGGTGAATTGAAATGTAAACTCTATTTTTGCGGCCTAAATTTAAAAATCCATGAGTGTTAAAAGCGAAATTGAACGTAGAAGAACCTTTGCCATTGTTAGTCATCCCGATGCCGGAAAAACAACGCTTACCGAAAAACTTTTGCTGTTTGGAGGTGCCATTCGCGTTGCGGGGGCAGTAAAAAGCAACAAAATTAAAAAAACAGCCACTTCCGACTTTATGGAAATCGAACGCCAGCGCGGTATATCGGTTGCTACTTCGGTAATGGGCTTCGAATACGATGGCTACAAGGTTAACATTCTCGACACTCCGGGACACCAGGATTTTCAGGAAGACACGTTCAGAACCCTCACGGCCGTTGACAGTGTTATCATTGTAATTGATGCAGCAAAAGGCGTTGAGCCTCAAACTGAAAAGTTAATGAATGTTTGCCGTATGCGCAAAACACCAGTAATTGTTTTCATAAACAAAATGGATAGGCCATCGGAAGATACCTTTATGCTGCTCGAAGAAATTGAGAAACAACTAAAAATAAGCACCCGACCACTGAGTTGGCCAATAAACAGTGGCCCCGACTTTAAGGGGGTTTACAATCTGTTCGATTCAACCTTGCAACTGTTCAACCCCAACGTACAGGAAATTGAGAAAAACATTGCATTTGACAACTTAAACGACTCCGAACTCGAAAAATGGATTGGACAAGCCGATGCCGACACCTTAAGAGACGAAGTTGAACTAATTGAGGGTGTTTATCCAGCCTTTGAAGTGCAGGATTATCTCAACGGCGAACTGGCTCCTGTATTTTTTGGCAGTGCATTGTATAATTTTGGGGTGCAGGAATTACTCGATTCGTTTTTGAAAATTGCCCCTACCCCACGAAATATTGCCGCAGCCGAACGAATTGTTGACCCGTACGAAGATGCTTTTAGCGGCTTTGTGTTTAAAATACACGCTAATATCGACCCGAACCACCGAAGTCGCATTGCATTTTTAAAAGTATGCTCCGGAAAATTTGAACGAAACAAAGTGTATAAACACACACGGCTAAACAAACAATTTCGGATTTCAGCGCCAACAGCCTTTATGGCATCCAAAAAAGAAACCGTTGACGAAGCATTTCCCGGCGATATTGTTGGGGTTCCCGACACCGGCAACTTTATTATTGGCGATACACTTACCGAAGGAGAGGATTTACACTACAAAGGTTTACCAAGCTTCTCTCCCGAAATGTTCCGCTACATCGAAAATGCCGACCCCATGAAATCGAAACAGCTTGAAAAAGGCATCGACCAACTCATGGACGAAGGTGTGGCCCAGCTATTTACCAGCCAGTTAAATAATCGGAAAATTATTGGCTGTGTAGGCCAACTTCAGTTCGAAGTAATCCAGTACCGTCTGGAGCACGAATACGGAGCCAAATGCCGTTTCGAACCCATACAAATGCACAAGGCTTGCTGGATTGAAAGCGACGACCAACAGCAAATTGAAGAATTCAGAAAACGAAAAATGCAACGCATGGCTACCGACAAACAAGGACGAAATGTTTTTATGGCCGACTCACCTTTTATTTTACAAATGGCACAACAAGATTTTAAAGATATTCGATTTCATTTTACGTCCGAGTTCTAACAAAGCCGCACAATAAATTAATTAACAGTCTATTGTGAAAATGAAATTGCATCAATCAGTTGTTATTTCCATTTTCAGGATAGAAAAATGCAAATAGTTCGGTTAAAACTTTAGCAGAACTTTTTATTGTCTTAATTTGTATCAAAATTTAAATAGAAGTCAATATGTTACCCGATACCGATTTATTCAACTACGTTGTTTTACCCATACTGATTTTTGCAGCTCGCATAATGGATGTTAGCATTGGCACCATTCGCATTGTTTTGGTGTCGAAGGGAAATAAAACCATTGCCCCCTTGTTGGGCTTCGTCGAAATATTAATCTGGATAATTGCAATTGGCGAGATTATGCAAAACCTCGACAACTGGGTCAACATTTTTGCTTACGCTGCCGGCTTTGCATCGGGCAATTACATTGGACTTATTATCGAAGATAAAATGGCTATGGGCGTTGTACGCATTCAGATTATTACCGCAAAAGCAGCAACCGATTTAATTGCCAAATTAAAATCGAATGGGTATGGAATTACGCACCACGAAGCCAGCGGAGCCAACGGTAAAGTAAGCATCATTTACAGCATCATTAACCGCACCGACATACCAACAGTTGTTAGCCTAATACGGAATTACAACCCCAACGCATTCTATTCGATTGAAGATGTTCGCTTTGTAAATCGGGGTGTTGAATCCATTTATCAACCCAAACGTCGATTACGAAAAGGGAAATAAAAACAATAGATCGTGAGATTTTAGACGTGAGACAATTGATTGTTTGTAACATGCTATATACCTGAACTTTAAACAAACATGTCATCGAAACACAAAACAGCTCATTGTCTGTATATTAAAAAACATTAACGAACTATTGCAAGAAAGTACACTTTACATTTCTTTTGCTTTGTCTTTCTTAATTGACAAAAACAAGATTATCAGAAAATACAAGGCTCCGACACCAATAAAAGCACTACCGGTTTTTTCAACAGCATCGATACCCCCATGAATCATCCCAAAACCCAAAAAAACTAAAATTGCTGCTATAATCGAAATCGTTTTCTTCATCCTCATTACATCTACATTAAACCAAAAGTAAAAATAGGAAGAATCCTTCCATTTTAAAGCAAAATTCATAAATTTGCGACACTTCGAAAATTAACAAACAGAATATGAGAAAAAAAGTTGTAGCCGGAAACTGGAAATGTAATACAACCCTTCAGGAAGGCGTTGAGCTGGCAAAAGCTGTTAACAGCGTAGTAAAAGAAAAAGGTGCCAATGATGTTGTTGTTGTTTTGGGAACACCATTTACACACCTAAGCAAAGTGGTTGAAAACGTTGACACCAAACGCATAGGCGTTTCGTCGCAAAACTGTGCTGCCGAAGCTAAAGGTGCTTTTACCGGCGAAGTATCAGCAGCCATGGTAAAATCGACCGGTGCCGAATATGTTATTTTAGGACACAGCGAGCGTCGTGAATACTACGGCGAAACCAGCGAAATTTTAAATAAAAAACTGGCACTGACTCTCGAAAACAGCCTTACTCCAATCTACTGCTGTGGTGAGCCTCTCGAAATTCGCGAAGCCGGAAATCAAAAAGAATACGTTATCAATCAGCTGAAAGAAACCGTCTTTAAACTGAATGCCGACGATTTTGGAAAAATTATTGTTGCTTATGAACCCATTTGGGCAATTGGCACGGGTAAAACCGCCACTACCGAACAAGCACAAGAAATGCACAAAGACATTCGCGATGCCATTGCTGCACAATTCGGACAAGAAGTTGCCAACAACACTTCAATTTTGTACGGTGGAAGTTGCAACCCAAAAAATGCAAACGAACTTTTTGCCAACCCCGATGTTGACGGTGGGTTAATAGGTGGAGCTTCGTTAAAAGCCGAAGATTTTATCCAAATTATTAATGCTTACTAATTTTTATTTATAACTTGCGTAAATCGTTTGAGTTTTTTTTTTCAAACTCAAACATTTAATAACTGATAAATTTTATTTTAAAACCTTTAACTCACCTTACCAAAGAGGCTGTCGATTTTATCAGACAGCCTCTTTGTATTTCAAGCTAATACCGACAAACGTTTTCGTTCATTTAAGAAGAAATCAATATTGACAATGGTTCGTTACTGTTTTTTTTAAATTCGCTGGCAATGTGTTACTTGCATCTTGTAAACTCGATTATCTAAATAGCAAACAATTAATTTATTGGAAACATAGTCTACTGTCTAATATCTTTTATCTAACTCACAAGTGTTAGTTTTTTGAATATGCCACACAGCGGCTGGGGTACTAAAATCTAACGATCTATTGCAATCAGTAAACGGATTATCATAGTCTTTACTAAAAAGAAAAAGGCTGCTTTTAAATAAAAGCAACCCTTTTCAGATATAGTGCGCTAAAAATAATTACACAACTCCCTGGGCAATCATCGCATCGGCTACTTTGATGAAACCACCAATGTTAGCTCCTTTCAGATAGTTAACATAACCATCGCCTTCGCTTCCGTATTTCACACATGTATTGTGAATACTAATCATGATTTGCTGTAAACGCTCGTCAACTTCTTCGCGAGTCCAAGGTAAACGCATCGAATTTTGAGTCATTTCGAGACCCGAAACGGCTACACCACCAGCGTTAGCTGCTTTACCCGGTGCATAGAGTATTTTTGCATTCAAAAATACGTCGATAGCTTCTGGAGTCGAAGGCATGTTTGCACCTTCGGATACAACCCAACATCCGTTGGCTAACAATGCTTTAGCATCGTCTTCGTTCAATTCGTTTTGAGTAGCACATGGCAAGGCAACATCACATTTTTCGCCCCATGGAGTTTTTCCTTCAACGTATTTTACATTGTATTTTTCGGCATATTCTTTAATCCGGCCTCTGCGAATATTTTTAAGTTCCATTACGTAAGCCAGTTTTTCGCTGTCGATTCCGTTTTCGTCGTATATGTAACCCGACGAGTCGCTTAAAGTAATCACTTTTGCACCAAACTCGATGGCTTTTTCGGCTGCAAACTGGGCAACATTACCCGACCCCGAAATGGTAACAACTTTACCTTTAAGATTATCCTTGCGGGTTTTAAGCATTTCTTGTGCAAAGTAAACAGTACCATAACCGGTAGCTTCCGGACGGATAACGCTACCTGAATACTCCAAACCTTTTCCGGTTAATACTCCGGTGAATTCGTTTCGAATACGCTTGTACTGACCAAACAAGTAGCCAATTTCGCGTCCGCCAACACCTATATCTCCTGCCGGCACATCGGTATTTGGCCCGATATGGCGCTGTAATTCAGTCATGAAACTTTGGCAGAAACGCATTACTTCATTATCCGATTTTCCTTTGGGATCGAAATCGGAACCACCTTTACCACCACCCATTGGCAGTGTTGTAAGGCTGTTTTTAAACACCTGTTCGAAAGCCAGAAATTTTAAGATTCCAAGGTTTACCGTAGGGTGAAAACGCAAACCTCCTTTGTAAGGGCCAATAACACTGCTCATTTCGATACGGAAACCACGGTTAACCTGCACTTCGCCTTTATCATCGGTCCAGGGCACCCTGAAAATGATTGTGCGCTCAGGCTCAACCATGCGCTCAAGTACTTTACTGTCGAGGTATTTGGGGTTTTCGTTAATAAATGGCATTAACGATTCGGCAACTTCTTTTACTGCCTGATGAAACTCTGATTCATTTGGGTTTTTGGCAATAACTTTTGCCATTAGCTCGTCAACTTTTACGTTTAACAAATCGGCCATAACTTTTTCTTTTTTTTGATTAATATTTTGAATATTTCGATTTAACAGTTCGTGAAATCACTTTTTTCGAAGCCAAAAGTAATAATGCCTGATTGTTTTCTGACATATTGAAATCAAATTACGTGTTTCACCTATGCGAGGTAAGGCGATGTTTGTTTTTTGATTATTTTTGACCAAAAAAATGATTGAAACGTATAAAACAGAGCTTATTCAAACTGGTATTGTTCTATTGGCACTTTTGCTTATCCGGTTTATAACCCGCCATTCGATTAATCGTGCCTTAAAAAAATTCAACTTCAGCCTGCAACGACGGCGAATTACCATTAAAATTCTGAATTTCTTTTTACTAATTGGTGCTGTAGTAGCCGTTGTGGCCATTTGGGGTATCGAACAGCAACGGCTTTTTCTTTTTCTATCGTCGGTTTTAACTATTATCGGGGTAGCATTTTTTGCACAGTGGTCGCTGTTGGCTAATATTACCGCGGGTTTTATCCTGTACTTCAATCACCCAATGAAGATTGGCGACCGAATTAAAATACTCGAAAAAGACAACAACATCGAAGGTGTGGTTGACGATATAACTTTCTTTTTCCTTCATCTCAAAACAGATGACAAAGAGCATGTTACCATTCCGAATTCCATTTTATTACAAAAGAATATTTCGACAAAATCGTCAACTGGCGAACCCGTAAAATCGATTAAACGGAAGCGTTAAAGCAGTGTCATTTTAATGTGCTTTCGCGATAATTTAGAGGCGTAAGCCCGGTTTCTCGCTTAAAAAAACGGGTAAAATAACTCTGATCGGCAAAATTCATATAATTGGCTATTTCGGTAACGTTTAAGTTACTGTGTACCAACAATCTTTTTATCTCGAGTATTTGCTTCGATTTAATAATCTCGTTCGAGGTTCTTCCGGTCAGTAAGCGTATGGTTTGAGTTAGGTGGTTTGGACTTACTGCCAGCTCCGAAGCATAATAGCTTACACTATAATTATTTTGAATATTTTGCTCCACCAGTTGATAAAACTGTTTGACAAGCAGATGCCCTTTGCCTTTATTGGTTAATGCTTCGCGGTTGGGATAAATACTGTCGCACAGGTTGAGTATGGTATCCAGAATGGAACGCAGCAACTCGGTCGATTCCTTGTCTTTTTTATCGGCAATGGAAACACCTTTGTTAAACAGGTAATGAAAAAGCGCCACATCGGATGTATTTTCGAGCAAAACCGGCGGGTTATTTTGTTCGATGGTATAAAAGAATGGAAACTCAATCAAGCGATTTTGGTTGTTTTTATTTATAAGGAAAAACTCTGGCGTAAAAATAAAGATAAAACCCTCGATATCGTTCGAAATTTCGAGCTTATGAGCCTGTCCTGGCGATAAAAAAAATACGCATGGCGGCTTAATTTCGTATCGGTTATTGTCGATTACATGTACACCAGTTCCCTGATACAAAAACAACACTTCAA
>JAFGGY010000007.1 GCA_016930365.1 Prolixibacteraceae bacterium
GCTTAATTGCAATTATTCTTGTAAACGTGTTTGCCAGCAACCTGGTAAAAAGAAGCGCCTTTTATAAGAACATCAACAAGCGTTTATCAAAGCTAATTTTGCGCTCGCTCAGCTACATCATCTGGATTGTTGGTATTACAACCTTATTGCGTATCGAAAGTGTGAATGTGGGGAATTTCTTTTCGTACGAGATTTTTTCGGGCGAGAAGATAAGCATTACTGTTCAGAAGATATTTCTACTTATCGTCATCTTTTTTGCAATTCGGATGATTGTGTTGCTGGTCGATTTTTTTATGAATCGGAAAATCGAACGCGAAAGCCTCGATTATGGGAAAGGCAAATCAATTATTCAAATCACCAAATACGTTATTTGGATTGCGGGTATTTTTATGGCTATTGGTGCTATGGGCATGAAACTCACTTTTTTTATAGCTTCAATATCCGCGTTGATGGTTGGTGTTGGTTTTGGCTTGCAAAATATTTTCAACGACTTTTTTTCGGGCATCATTCTGTTGTTCGATGGCTCCATTAAGGTGAAAGATATTGTTCAGGTAGGCGATATTGTTGGTCGGGTACTCGATATTGGTGTACGAACAACTAAAGTGCTCAACCGCGACAACATCATTCTCATTGTCCCCAATTCGAAATTTACTACCGATAATGTGATTAACTGGAGCCACCACGACCAAAAAACGCGATTCAATGTGCCCGTTGGAGTAGCTTATGGTTCCAATGTGCAGCTGGTGAAAAATGTATTACTTAAATGTGCCGAAAAAGTCGAGGGAGTTGAATTAGTACCACCACCCTTTGTGCGTTTTGAAGACTTTGGAGAGTCATCGCTCGATTTTCGGCTTTTCTTTTGGTCGTCGAAATCGTTTTATGTCGAAAACATCCGCAGCGAACTACGTTTTCAGATAGATGTTGCTTTTCGAGCCAATAATATAACCATCCCCTTTCCTCAGCGCGACCTGCATATTTTGAGCGATCATCGTAAAAATGCGCCAGCCCCCGATGTTTTATAACATCTTTTTATCTTTTACATCCTTGAACACTACATGTGGCATGTTTGTTGTTGTAAATGGCAGTCGTTTTATGGAATGGATAATATAGATGGGGAAAAATTATACAAAATATCTTTTAATAGCTCTAACATTGGGCTTTTTTTCTTGTAATCTTTCGAATAACGAAAAAGTATTGCATCAAACATTGGTGCCGACCGATTTTAGCAGCCATATACTTATCGAAGGGCAGGTAAATGCCGTGAATACTGAGGTGGTTTTGTGCCCTCCGAGTATCGAAGGAACCATAGTTTATATTGTAGAAGATGGATCCAAAGTTCAAGCTGGCGATACTGTTTGCATAATCGAAAATCGTGAACTGGAGAATCGATTCGACGACATAGTTGCACAGCTCGAACAGTCGGAAGCTCAGTACGAAAAAGTTTTGGCTGATCTCGAAATGAGCTATGCCCTCTTGATGGCACAGGTGGAGAGTAATAAAACTCAAACCTCTATTGCTAATCTCGACTCGGTTCAGTTACAATATTTATCCGACCAGCAACGAAAAATCAAAGAACTTGATTTGGAGCGTGCGGCCATCGAAAAAGAAAAATTGCAAAAGCAGCTTCATTACCTCGAAATTATAAATCAATCAAAACTTCGAAGGCAGGAAATCTCTATTGAACAGAATAAAAAAAGAGTAAAGGAATACAAAGAACTTCTATCGCAAATGGTGCTTACTTCACCGAATAGTGGCATTGCACGCCGCGCCGATGTTGGAAGGCGACGCCGTGAAATGATAAAAGAAGGTGACGAAGTATGGTACGGAATGTCTTTAGTGGAAATACCTGATATATCTAAAGTCAACGTATTTTTCACGGCTAACGAAACACAGTTTAAGAGAATGAAAGTAGGCGATGCCGTTGAATTTACCTTCGACGCAATGGCTGGAAACAAAGCTTGGGGTAAGATACAAAAGAAAGCAGCTGTTGGGCAGTCGATGGATGGAAATTCAAGTGTGAAAGTTTTTGACATCACCGCTTCGGTTGATAGCTTTATTACGTTGCCCGAAGTGGGTATTTCGGCTAATTGTAAAGTTATTTTTGAGGAAGTTAAAAATTCACTGGTCGTGCCTCAGGTTGCAGTATTTCAGTATGATGCGTTAAAGGTTGTATTTGTCAAAAACAAAAAAGGCTACGAACGGCGCGAAGTGAAGATTATTACCGAATCGCCCGGCGAAGTGGTGATTGGCAGTGGATTAAACCCATACGAAGAGCTTGCCCTTAATCATCCTCCCGATGAAATGATTACGAACACGATATTTTTACCAATAAACGAAACGATTGATACAAAATAAAGCTATGAAGTACTTATTAATTATGGTATCCCTGGTGTTGATTTGGGGGTGCAAACAAAAAGAAAGTTCTGAAATACCGGTAGCACAGGTCGAAAGAGGTACTTTTTACATCGACTTGTACGAAGAGGGAGAAGTTGAGGCTATTCGATCCATCGATTTAAATTCGCCAAACATCTCGTGGCGATACGGGATGCTAAAAATTAATCAATTAATCGAAGATGGGACACAGGTACAGGCTGGCGATACCGTAGTTGTTTTTGATCCCTCCGAAGTACAAAAAGCCATAGTCGATTCTGAATCTGAATTGGAAATCAAAATGGCCGAGTTGGAACAAATGAAGGCAGAACAACAATCGACTATTGAAGAACTTGAAGCCGATTTAGAAATTACCAGAATATCTCAGGAAATATCGCGCATCGAATTCGAATCGGCAAATTATGAAGCCGATATTCGGAAAAAAGAAATCCAATTGAACCTCGAACGAGCAAATATTGCGCTCGAACGTGCCCGCGAACAACTCGAAAACCGTAAAAAAATTCAGCGCGAGGAAATGAAGCAAAAAATGCTCGATATTTCTCAGTCGCAAGGTCGCCTCGACGAAGCCCGTGATGCACTCAATAAAATGTTTCTGGTATCGCCTGCACCTGGCATAGCTATTATTAGTCGCAACTGGAATAGTGGAAATAAATTCCAGGAAGGCGACCAGTGCTGGAGTGGTTATACCCTTATCGAGTTGCCCGACATGAGCGAGCTAAAAGCAACGGTGCAAATTAACGAAGTGGATATTTCGAAAGTTACGAAAGGACTGCGTGCCGAAATAAAACCCGACGCTTTTTCCGATAGCATTTTCGACGCCGAAGTAATACAGGTCGCTAATCTTGCTGTAAACAAAGAGCGCGATTCTAAAATTAAAGTTTTCCCCGTCGAAATACTCATAAAAACGAAGAGTGAATCACTTTTACCCGGCTTAACCGTTAGCTGTCGCATTATAGTTGACAAAATCGAAGATGTACTATATGTTCCGGTCGAAGCCGTGAGAACCGAAGGTGGACAAAGCTATGTGTACCTTCAGACCAATAGCGGATTTGAAAAACAGTCCATCGAAATTGGTGAGTCAAATACCGATTTTATACGCATAATTAGTGGGTTGAAAGAGGGGCGAAATGTTGCCTTGGTTAACCCATTTGCCGAAGACGAAAAAGTAGAAAATGAAGAAAAAAAGGATGCCGATGCTTAAAAAATATTCAACATATTTCGTGTTCGTATTGTTCGTGTTTTTTTCTTCTTGTAAAGAAAAATCATCATCCGAATTCCGCATTGAATATGGTAGCTTTCAACAAACGGTAACCGAAACCGGAGAGCTTGAGGCCGTAAATGCCCGTACATTCGTTATGCCTCGTTTTGGACGCTATTGGTACGAAATGAAAATAATTGGTTTGCTCGAACACGGAACAGCAGTCCAGGCTGGCGATTCGCTAATCTATTTTGACCCGTCGGAAATCAAAAAATTCATTATCGATCGCGAAACGAATCTCGAAACTCAGCGCGCTAACCTCGAAAAAACACAGGTCGAAATTCAAAACCGTAAAAGCGATATTCGTTCAAGTTTACTGAGCGAACAGGCAGCCTTCGATTTGAAAAAACTCCAAATGGAACAGTTTCGCTTCGAATCGGAAAAAGTGCGAAAAGTGAATGAACTGGAATTTAAGCAGGCCGAATTGCGTCTCGAAAAAGCAAAACAAAGTGCACATTTCGCCGAAATAATTGCCGAAAACCAGCTGAATATTCAGAAAATTCGCGTGCGAAGCATCGAACAACAAGTAAACGATGCCTATGCAATATTACCTGAACTTGTAATTCGAACTCCCATAAAAGGAATTTTCCAGATAGCTACAAAACGACGTTCGCGTGAGATGTTGCAAATTGGCGAGGAAGTGAGTGTTGGTAATAGACTGGGAAGCGTGCCTGATTTAACCTGGATGAAAGTAAATACGGTGATTAACGAAGCCGACTTTATGAAAGTTTCTATCGGTCAATCGGTTATGGTTCGACTCGATGCAATGCCCGACAAAACGTTCGAGGGCGAGGTAACTTACATTAGCAAACTTTGTCGGCCTATTGAACGCGACGCCCGTCAGAAAGTGTTCGATGTGGTTGTTGAGCTTAAAGTGTCAGACGAAAGACTAAAGCCAGGTATGACAGTTAGTTGTGAGTTTATTTGTAATACTTACAAGGATATACTGAAAGCTCCGTTACAATGTGTAGGTGTAGAAGACGGGCGACATTATGTTTATATCGAACAGCCAATGGGCATGAAAAAACAGGAAGTAAAAGCCATTATTTCGAACAATACACACATGGTAATCGAAGGAAATATCGAAGAGGGGCAGCGCTTGGTTCCTATTCGTGAAGTAGCTCAACGTCAAGATAAATAATTATGCAGTTTGAAGAAAATATACGGGTCGCTTTACGCGGATTAATTGACCATAAATTCAGGTCGTTTTTAACCATGCTTGGAATTATTTTCGGAGTGGCATCGGTAATTGCCATGCTATCAATTGGCGAAGGTGCCAAGCGTGAAGCCATTGCAAAATATCAAGATCTGGGGGTGAGCAATATTATTGTTCGCGACAAAGATCTAACTGTACAGGAGTTGGAAGAAGTGAGATCAAAATTCTCGCAAGGTCTTTCGCTTAATGATGCCAATGCCATTAAAAACATTGTACCGGGGGTTGAGGCTGTAGTGCCCCAGGCTGAAAAATCGGTCGAAGTTAAGTTTGCCGATAAAGCTTCTAAATCGACACTGATTGGCATTACCCCCGAATTTATCGAGGTGCTTAATTACGAAACAGGCTACGGAAAATTTATCGACCAAATGCAGTACGACCGTGGACTGAAAGTTTGTGTGCTGGGAGCAGGCATTTCTAAAACACTATTCCAGAGTCGCGAGCCTGTAGGCCAAATGGTTAAAGTTGAAGATCAATGGCTCGAAGTGGTTGGGGTAATGAAATCGAAAGCCTTATTTACAGAAACCGTAGGCGAATTAGCCTCCCGAGACCTGAACAACGATATATACATCCCGCTTTCAACTTTTCATAAGCGTTTCGAACCCGAAAACGAATTGGCAAGCGAACTTAAGCAGCTTACGGTGAAAATTGAAAACTCCGAAAAACTGATGTTGGCTGCCTCGGTAGTCGAAGAAATCATTAAACGACACCATTACAATAACCCCGATTATAGCATAGTAATACCATACGAACTGCTCAAACAAGAAGAAAAAGAACGTCGTATTTACAACATTCTGCTCGGTGCTATTGCTGCAATATCGCTTGTTGTGGGAGGTATCGGCATTATGAATATTATGCTCGCGACCGTAATGGAACGAACACGCGAAATTGGTATCCGAAGGGCAATAGGTGCTCGAAAATCGGATATAATGAGCCAGTTTGTTACCGAAGCCGTTGCCATAAGTATTACTGGTGGAATTATTGGAGTTATATTGGGGGTCGGCCTATCGCTTGGGATAACCCTCTTTACCGATGTTACAACGTTTATCAGGCTCTATTCGGTTTTTATTGCTTTTGGTTTTTCGGTAGTGGTGGGTATAAGTTTTGGCTATTTGCCGGCTAAAAGTGCTGCAAATCTCAAACCTATCGAATCCATCAGGTATGAATAATTGTGAAATATGGATGTGTTATGTTGATTGAAATAAGAAATTTACTGAAAAATTATTTAATGGGCGAAATTGAAGTAACAGCGCTCAAGGGCGTCAACCTTCAGATTCGTAAAAACGAATACGTGGCCATTATGGGGCCATCGGGTTCGGGAAAGTCAACTCTGATGAATATTCTGGGATGCCTCGATACACCTACCTCGGGCGAATACTTGTTTAACAATGTTGATGTAAGTAGCTTAAACGACGATGAGTTGTCGGCTATGCGTAACCGCGAAATAGGATTTGTTTTTCAAACCTTTAACCTATTACCACGCATGAGCTCGCTTCATAATGTAGAGTTGCCTCTTATGTATGCTGGTGTAAATAAGCAAGAACGAAAAGACCGGGCAGTAAATGCACTCGAAAGAGTAGGACTGGCCGACCGGATGCATCATAAGCCTTCGGAACTTAGTGGAGGACAAAGACAGCGGGTGGCAGTTGCTCGTGCACTGGTTACCAATCCGGGTATCCTGCTGGCCGACGAACCAACCGGGGCACTCGATTCGAAAACCGGCGACGAAATTATGGCTTTATTCGATGAACTTCACAACGAAGGAAATACCATTATTGTAATTACTCACGAAAAAGAAATTGCTGAATATGCACAGCGTACCATCTTCTTAAAAGACGGTAATATTTTTTCAGATGAACCAAACTCAATTCGTAACAAATAAAAGATATGCAACGTATTAAAATATTTATTTTGCCCTTATTGCTGGCCTTGTTTTCGACAAATGTAAGTGCCGAAACCCACCAACTTGATTTAGCAGAAAGTATTGCTATTGCAAAAATAAAAAGTTACGACATGCTGAATCTGAAACAGGATCTGAAAATTGCCGAGTACAACTTGAAATCGGCTACCAGCCGTTTTAAAACGCATGTCGATCTTCAATTGGATGTCCCCAATTATACCGAAACCGTTCGTCAGTTTGAAGACAGTACCGGTATAACTTTTTATCCAATACGTCAATCGGTTTTGGGCAGCGAGCTTACAATTAACCAGCCCTTGCCAACCGATGGTAATATTTATATTAGCTCGGGGCTTAGCACTACCGACGATTACAACGATAGTAAACGTTGGTTGCGTATGAATACCCGACTGGGATTTACGCAGCCTATTGATGCTTTATATGGTTACAATCGAATTAAATCGGAATTTACCAGGGCAGAACTGGCCTACGAAGAATCGCAGAAAAGGTTGAGGCGCGAAGAACTTAACCTGGTTTACAACGTAAGCAATTCTTTTTATCGCTTATTGTCGGTGCAAAAACGCGAAGAAATTGCACGAATGAACCTCGAACGTCAGAAAGAAGCATACCAAATTGCAAAAAATAAATTCGATGCAGGTTTGATACGCGAAGTAGATGCCTTACAAATGGAAGTTGACCTTGCCGAAGCTCAGAATAATTTCGACCTGTCTATTATTGATCGTTCTTCGGCCGAAAACCAGTTCAAACAATTAATTGGTATTGAATTGAACGATTCGGTAGTTATTATTAACGATATGAATTACCAGTTGATAGTGGTTGATCCGTTGAAAGCTGTAGACTTAGCCTTGCAAAATCGAACCGAAATACGCGAACGCGAAATTGCCATAGAGCTTAATCAGTTAAATCTTAAACGCCAAAAAGCCGAAGGAATGATTACCGGAAATTTGAACGCGTACTACGAAAAAATCGGGGTGCACGATTCGCCTATGTCGAACCAGATTGGCGACTCATTTAACAGCTCTTTTTCCGATTTACAGGAAAGACCCGGAAACTTTGGCGTGGGAATTTCGATAAGCATTCCAATTATCGATTGGGGCGAAAATAAAGCCTTGGTAAGGGCTGCCGAAGCCCGGTTGCAGCAAAATATGTACTCGATGCAGGAAACAACACGCGCTATCGAAACCGAGGTGAAGAACCTGGTGGCCGACCTCAATAGTAGCCTGAAACGTTTACAACTGCTTGAGAAAAACGTAGAAGTAGCCGAGAAAAGTTTCGAAATAACCCGCTTGCGTTTCTCCGATGGCGATATCGACAGCCAGGATTTGGCTCTCGAGCGCGAACGCTTGAATAATGCATATATTTCGCACTTATCGGCTTTTATTCAATACGAGCTAAACTTGGCCGACCTAATGCGTAAAACTTTTTACGACTTCAAAAACGACGAACCAGTGCTGTAGTTACTAACGAATTTTGAATCGTACAAACACTCAAAGACTCATTGTTGTTTTGAATTACCGATAATTGCTCGTTTACGTGTCGGTTATGGCTGCTTAGTTGTAGCTCCTTTTCACGTTTGTACAAGTTTTTTGTCTCATTTCTTACACCCGAAAATTTTAATCTGACAATCTGCTATTGTTTGGGTTAACACAAATTTAAAGTCTGTAATGACAAGAAAATCAGCGCTAAACATTAAAAAAAGACAAAGAGGTATTTTAATTAGTGTTTATGCTTTTTGTTTTGCAGATGTTGTTGTTTATTTGTAATAGTTACAAATAACAGCAGATTACAAACCCTAAAAATTGAATAGTATGAGTTTAGTTGGAAAAAAAGCGCCCTGTTTTAACGCACCGGCCGTACTTAACGGCAACGAAATTGTTGAGAATTTTTCGTTAAACCAGTTTGTTGGCGATAAATATGTTGTGTTCTTCTTTTACCCTAAGGATTTCACTTTTGTATGCCCCACCGAGATTATTGCTTTTCAGAATAAAATCGAAGAGTTTGAAAAACGTGGAGTAGCCGTTGTAGGTTGTTCAACCGACTCAGAATTTTCGCATTGGGCATGGTTAAATACCGAAAAGAACAACGGTGGGATTAAAGGCGTAAAGTTCCCGATGGTGGCCGATATTTCGAAAACCATTTCGATGAACTATGATGTGCTGGCCGGCCAATACGATTATAACGATGATGGTGAAGCTGTGTTCAATGGCGCACCAGTTGCATACCGCGGACTTTTCCTTATTGATAAGGAAGGAATTGTGCGTCATTCGCTGGTTAACGACATGCCCTTAGGGCGCAGTGTCGATGAGGCGCTTCGTATGGTCGATGCCTTAAGGCATTTTGAAGAATATGGTGAGGTTTGTCCGGCAAACTGGAAAGAAGGTGACGAGGCAATGCGTGCTTCATCCGAAGGTGTAGCCTCCTATTTGTCGAAACATTAATTGTTTTAGTTTTAGATATACCAACAGGGGCTTGTGTACACAGTTCCTGTTTTTTTGTAACTTAACGGTTCTTAAAAAAAAATAGAAATATGATGGGAAAAATTAGTGGATTGCAAGGTACATTTACATTAAATAACAAATCTGAAATGCCGTATTTTGGGCTGGGAACTTTTCAGTCGAATGATGGAGAAGAGGTTCGAAATGCCGTACGTTATGCGATCAATACCGGCTATCGTTTAATTGATACGGCTTCTTTCTATGATAACGAAAAGGGCGTTGGAGAAGGTATTCGGGAGAGCGATATTCCACGCGATGATGTTTTTGTTACTACCAAAGTTTGGAACGATGATCAAGGATTTGAACAGGCATTAAAAGCTTACGACCGAAGTCTTGATAAGCTGGGAATGGATTATGTCGATTTGTTGTTGGTGCATTGGCCGGTAAGCGGAAAATTTAAAGATACCTGGCGTGCTTTCGAAAAAATTTATACCGAAGGACGTGTGAAAGCTATTGGCATAAGCAATTTTTTAGAAGTGCATCTTGACCAGTTGTTGCCTGATGTAAAAGTGATGCCTATGGTAAACCAAATGGAGTTTCATCCATACCTTATCCAGCAGTCATTGCTCGACAGGTGTGCCAAGCACAACATTGTTTATCAGGCATGGAGCCCAATAATGCACGGTAAAGTTTTTGGCATTGATGTTCTGAAAGAAATTGGCCATAAGTATGGTAAAAACGAAGCGCAGGTTGTGTTGCGCTGGGATTTGCAGCGAGATGTGGCTACAATCCCGAAGTCGGCTAGCAAGGAACGTATTGAGCAAAACGCTCAGATTTTCGATTTTGAACTTACCGACAACGATATGAAAGCTATTAATGCGCTCGACCATAACCATCGCCTTGGGTACGACCCTATGCTGTTTTAACTAAAAAGGCTGCCGTAAATTCGTCTCTTTACCGATTTGCAGCAGCCTTTTTAATATTCAAAATTACTTGCTTACTTCAAGCAGCCAATCGCCGTTTATGTTTGAAAACGACATGGTTTCGGTTTCAACCGAATTGTCATGATACGTATATTTAACCTTTACCTCTGCTGTTTGACCGTCTTCGGAAATGGTTTCTTCAATAATTTCGTAGCTTTTAATGCCGCCGTTTTCAGCTATCGATTCCGATGCTTTTTCTTCCAACAGGCTGGCAAACATTTCTTTTTGGTCATCAACATCTTTTGAACTTACGCCTTCTTCTTCATCAAAGTTCATTTGGTTTACAACTGTTTTGTAGTCACCTTTTTGCATGGCTTTAGCTACTTTTTCGGCAGCTGCCGAGGGCGTATTGGCTTTTGGTTCGCATGCGCTTATTACGAGGGTTACCAGGGTAATAGCTGAAAATAAATAAAATAATTTTTTCATGGTAGTTAAAATTTAGTGCTTAGTAAATGAATAAACTTGTTTTAGATTTTTGTTTTTCTGTATATGTGAAGGGAAAATCATATCGCCTTTAAATTTCGAAAAATTAATGTATTTGCGGGTGTTGTTGGTAATGTCTATTCCTGCCGATTGATAAGCCATCCAAACCAATTCGGTGCAATATAGCTTTGTGGTATCGCCTAGATCGTATCGATGGTCGAACAAAGTGCCACATTGTGCTTTTTGCAAAGCATACTTTGCTATTTGTTGTTTTTGTTCAGAGGTAATATCTAAGCGCATAATGCAGCCCGATTTGGCTTTGTTATAGTTGAAAAAATCGGATAGTGATTCTGTTTTTACCGTGTCGGGTTCATTTGGCCGGCTTTCGCCTGGTACGGCATGTGCAACAAGCAGGGTGTTGTTTTGCATAACGATTATTCCAATATGCGAATAATATCCTTCGGAGTCGGAGGCCAGTACCACCCGGCTGGCCATGCTTCTGCCTGTACGAAAAACCAGGTCGGCCTCTTTAAGTTTTAAAGCATCCCATTCGTTATGCTGTGGTGAGTTATTGGTACATGCGAAAAAGATACTAAGCATAAGTACTGTGCTTAGTATTTGCAGAGCTTTATTGACGAGTGGCGGCATAAAAAATGCTTTAAAGAAGGTTGGGTAATTACTTCATATTCAAAGGTATGGATTTATAAAGTAAAATGCACCACCTTTTATGAAAATTGTTATTAATATTGTTTTCTTGATTTTTTTAATGTTCGATTAACATTATTTAATAAACATATAACGGAAAGGGTGTGTTTTTTGTTTAGATTAAATATTTGATTATAAAATTAATAGAGGTGATTATGAGATTAATAAATTGTGTAATAACGATGTCGTTAATTTTTTTAATTTCGACAAATGGGTTCACTCAGGATGAGCTGAAATCTCGCAAGGAAATTAGAGAAGAACGAAAGATGCAGATTCAAAATCGTGTCGATTCAATGATTAGGGCTGCCGATTATGTTTTTATGGCTCGAAGTGCCCATCCCATGAGCATGCAGGTGGTTGACCTTACTTCGGGATACGAGTTGAGAGTTATTGGCGATTCGGTATCGGTATATTTGCCATACTATGGCAGGGCATACCAACCCGATTATTCGAGTACCGAAGGCGGAATTAAGCTCGAAGTATTAAGTGAAGAATATTCATTAAAAGATGAAGACGACGGCTATGAGATAAGTTTTAAGGCTGAAAGTGATGCCGATACTTACACGTTTAATTTGTCTGTTTCCAGGTCGGGGTATGCTTCGTTGCATGTGTCATCCAATAACCGGCAATCCATAACCTTTAACGGAATTATTAAAGGTATAGGATTATAGCATTTATTCTATTTTTCATGTCTGAAAACAAAAAATCTAAGATATTAAAAAAGGCTTTCGAATTATCGGAAGCCTTTTTTATATCTCTGCAAAACAAACCTTAGTTTAGTTCGCTTGCCGGAGCAACCGATACATACGATCTGTTTTTTTGTTTCTTACGAAATACAACTTCACCATCAATCAATGCAAATAAAGTATGATCTTTACCCATACCAACATTGTTGCCCGGGTGATGTTGCGTGCCACGCTGGCGAACGATAATATTACCTGCTTTTACAGTTTGTCCGCCCCAAATTTTTACGCCTAATCGTTTACTTTCCGATTCGCGACCGTTCTTCGAACTACCTACACCTTTCTTATGAGCCATGGTATCTAATTTTTTTTGTTATCCTACTATTTCTTCAATTTGAATCTGGGTTAAATACTGACGGTGACCGTTTTTCTTCTTGTAACCTTTTCTTCTTTTCTTTTTGAAAACAATTACTTTGTCACCTTTCATGTGTTCAACAACTTTAGCAGTAACTTTGGCTCCTTTTACAGTTGGAGTTCCAACTTTTACTTTTCCGTCATTGTCAACCAATAAAACCCGTTCAATGTCAAATGATTCTCCTTCAGGAGTCTCAAGGCGGTTAACGTACAGTTTTTTGTCTTTCTCAACTTTGTACTGCGAGCCACCAAAATCAATAATTGCGTACATTTTTATTGAATTATAACGTTATTTCCGGAAGGCGGAGAACCTTTTGTTCTCTCTTGTTGAGCCCACTCGAAATCATTTTGGACTGCAAAAGTATATAATTTTAAATGATTGACAAATAATTGATGGTGAAAATTACCCTTTAATAACAGAGAATAACATTCCTGTATTCAAATCAAGAACTGGGTCTCCGTAGTACGTTAAACGGCCTACCCCTGAACCATTAAGTTCGAGATTGCTCGTTACGCTAATAAACACAGTGCTTACACCACTTATGTTGCATGAGGCATTAGAGCTAATCAGTTCTTTGCATTTGATTGTGCCACTGCCTGGTGCTTCCAAAATGAGATCGTTAGTTGTTCCTTTGGCTTCAATCATTCCTGAACCCGCCATTTCGATATTGGTGCTATGCGATTTTATATTCGTAGCCAGAATGTTTCCCGCACCTGCAACGATTAGCTGTACATTGTCTGTTGCAAATCCCGATTGAATATTTATGTTTCCCGAGCCGCTAATAATACATTTCGATAGTTTGTCGGGTATGGTGATGGCAATTTTTAGTTTCGAACCCATTACCTGCTCACTATCATCGTACGAAATAACCAGCCGTTCTCCTTCGAGATAAACTTTTGCATAAGCGAGAAGGTTTTCGTAGTCGGAAATCTCAATCGTATATTCACTCCCACTTTTGATTTCAACTTCACCAATTTTCTTTAATTCAACCTCGGTAAAATTCGATAGGTTAAGGTTTTGGGTGGTAATATTTCCTGTTCCAGTAACACCAGTAGTGCCAATGATAGTAATTGAATCGGAATTTTCGGTGTTCGTTGAATCGCAGCACTGAGTGTTTATTGAATCACAGCATTGAACGTTCGTTGAATCGTAGCACTGTGTGCCCGTTGAGTCGTGATTTTCAACTGAATAAATTGTGTCGAGCTTGTTTAAGCTTTCTATAAGTTCGTAGTCTTTTATACATGATACGGATAAAAATGCTACAATTATTCCAATTAATAATAGTTTAATGGTATTCATACATTTTATAATTTAAGTTAGACATATAGTTGTTGGTTATGCTTAGATATATCTGTTTTAAGAAAGCATCTTGTTTAAGAATGATTTAATTGCTCTGTAAATTGAAATACAGGGAGATGTCGAAATACCGACTGGATAATTCTCCTGAATTTTTACTGAGATATTCTTCAGGTGGATATGCAGTGAACATTACTTTCGACTCAGGCAGTGTAATAATGTTTCCTACAACAATTCCCATAACCTGGCCATTACGCTGAATTTCTTCGCGCATGCCATAGGAATAACTTAACCCAAGCGAAATTTTCTTAGTAATATGGATGTCCAAACCTGCGCTTACATTAAAATAATTACCATTGTCAGCATTGAAGCGCCGGGTAAAAGCGAATCCGAAACATGGTTGAAAATTTCGAATTTTATAAGCCAATTTTAAAGGAATATCAATCTGCGAAAGATTAAACTCATCTTCGTTTTCATCATTAACATTCCAGCTGAAAATTTCCGACTCTTTTACGCCCTCGGTTGATGGAGGTTTAATAAATTCTTCAAAGTTGTTCTGGTTAATTTGAATTCCCTTTATTGGACTCCATCTGTAATTGAGCTCCATTTGAAGAAGAAGGTTATGAATAAGCTTCTTCTCAAAATACACACCGATGTGTGGGGTAAAAAGAATGTTAGTCTGCAAGTTGCCATCTGAACTTTGTGCCCGCCAGCCGCCGCCTCCTGAAGATATGCCCCAACGATATTTGGGCGTTTGAGATGTGCTGTGTTTTTCGCTTTTCATCAATTTCGTATTGTTTTTTACACTAATGATGTTTTTTTTGAAATTGGTGGCAGTCGAATCACGAAAAATTTTTTCGGGTTGTGTTGAATGATTTTCATCTTCGAGTGGTAAAACCTTGCAGCCCAATGGTATAAGAGGATTTTCGATCGCTTGCTTTTTTCTGTTTTTTTTATCAATAGTGGCACTATCAGTCTTTAATAACGCATCGTTTTGTGGTGCTTTTATTTGCGACAGGGTATCTGCATCTTTCAAAAATTGATTGGAGATATCGTTGATGGGCTTCGGCTTCGATATCCGTATGGTATCGTATACAAATATCGTGTCGTAAACAACCTGGGTTTCGTTTATCACAATGGTGTCGGGCGATATTTTCACCATATTCTGCGATTTAACCGGGCAAATATATCCAATTAGCACAAGTAAAATAATGATGGTTTTATTGATTGATGGTTGTTGTATCATGAGCATGGGGAACTATTGTGTCAAACGCCTGGGTTGCTGTTGTATCATATACTTTGATTGTCTTTTTAATCTTAATTGTTTTTTTCTGAACCGTGGTTCTTTTTACTATTACGGGTGTTTTGGTAATTGTATTAGGGATACTGTCCTGTGTTGAATGTATTATGGAGCTATCTTTTACAGGCATAATTGTGGTTTCAACCGTGTCGGGCGCAAAATTGCTTGCTGGTTCAGATTTATATTCATGTTGGATGTTTTCTGCCGGGTTTTTGGTGGAGTAGGTGTACGTTTGGCTCGTGTAAATGGCAGCTATTGTAATAAAAGCCGGCAAAATAAAAAATTTTGTTGCCTGCATGCTTACATACAATAGTCGCTTTTTTAGGATAAGCGGCGTTTTTGTTGTTGCCCAGTTTATATGTGATAAAAACAGGTTGGGGTCTTTAACAGGGGGAAGGCTGAATTCTTGCATTTGCGACCTAAACAGCGAGTCGATTGGATTGGCCTTAACAAATGCAGGAAATAGAAGCGTAGCAAGCGTTTTTTTCTTTTTCTGCGAAGCCGCATTGGCGAATAGTATATCCTTTAATTTTTTCCTTGCCCTTGCCAGATGCGACTTTGAAGTCCCTTCGCTAATATTCAGTTGTTGGGCTATTTGTTTGTGCGACAGTTCCTCAAATACATAAAAGTTGAAAACCAATTTGTGATGAAGTGGCAAAGAATCTATTGCTGCAAGCAGTTCGTTGTATGCAAACTGGGCTTCTTCAATTATTCCTTTGTTGGTTTCAGTCTCACCCTCTTCAGCGAAATCGATTCTTTCGTTTAGCTCAATAGTCTTCTTCTCCTTTTTATTTTTTTCGTTTCGCAAATACATAAGTGCAGTATTAACAACTATTTGCCGCAGCCAGCCTTCAAAACTGCCTTTCCCCTTGTAGGTCGATTGTTTATCTATTGCTTTAAGAAAAGCATCGTGAACAAGGTTTTCGGCCAATCCGGGATCTACAACATACCTACGGCATACCCCTATAAGTTTAGGGGCATTTTCTAAATATGTTTTTTCCCAAAATTGTCTCGATATATCCATTTAAAACAGAAACCTTAATTTAATGATGCCTCAATTGTTTATGGTTGCAGTTTAAAGTTGAAAATATTTTTTAAACCTGCATAACAAGCATAATAGTTCGCTTATGTTTATTAAGTTGATAAAAGTGAGCTGCTTGTGTTTCGATCGTGTTATTTTTAATTGCTGACATTTAATTTATTACGAACAAAGTTTATTGTTTCGAATATAAAATCCAACAATCTGTTGAATCAATAAATATATTTATTA
>JAFGGY010000074.1 GCA_016930365.1 Prolixibacteraceae bacterium
ACATTTTGCTCGTTCCTACTTGGTTTTTTATGGTTAAAATCGCTTTGCGGCGTAATTTGCGTGTTCCTTATGAATATGCCAATGGAGCTTTATTTCTTATTTTGGCTGTTGTTGTTTGGTCGAATGGACCTAAGTTGATGTTTGATTATCAACCTATTCGGGTTGAACGTGATGTGAAGTTTCAAGAGTCACTTCGTTTTGTCGAACAAAATTTCGACAGTAACTCAACTGTTGTGTTGATTCCCAATTATTACGGAGCACCATTCAAAGAATATGGTATTTATTTTGGTTTGGGGTGGTGTGGCAATTCAGGACAAAACTATCATCACGATTTGGCGCAGTTGTATCCCAACTATTATTTCTATCACGGTTGGAACATGAGTTTTAACAATTGGAATGCACCTTTTTCGTATGTCGATTTGCTGAAGAAATATGGAACGTTTACCCTTTACGTGGGCGATAAGGAAATCGAAAATCAATTGCAAGCGAAATTGAACGGTTTAAACAGACAGCTGGATGTTGAGCGTGTAATGGTGAAAGATTTTGAAGCATTGGGGCAAACCTTTTACAGTGTGACATACAATCCTCAAATGGATTCGATAAATAGATATATATGCGATGCCGAGCAGGTGAATGAGGAATTGCAAGTTTTCGAGAACTCATTAAACCAGCATTTTGCGGGGCTTGAACATTTGTCGCACAAATTTGTGCATTCAGGAGAAAATTCATTGGCTTTGCCGCCCAATTCCTATGGTTTTACGTGTTATTTAAGTGAAGTTCGTCTGGGTGAAGTTTATCGGATCGAAGTTTGGCGCAAGCATTCCGAACGTGAAAATGTCGCTTTGGTTGTTCAAGATGCGTATAATTCTGAGCACTATTACAAGAGTGTGAACCAATCTATTGAGCTGGTTAACGATTGGGAAAAACTTTCGATCGAAATTGCAGTTGATGCCCATTTGCACAATCGCGATTTGAAGATTTATTGCTGGAATTTCGATTCCGGAGAAACGATTTTTATCGATGATTTTTCCATTGAAAGAACAACAACTTCAAAGCATTAATCTTTTCCAAAAGGCAACTGCGAAACGGTAAATTCTTTAAAATAAAGAGTTTCCCCGTTTATATCTTTATTGCGGATTAATGTTTTAAATATTTGATATTTTTGTTGTGGTTGCAACTCAATTTCTACCAGTGCCCAATCTCCGTTAATTGTTCTGATGTTACGGAAAATATCAGTGTATTTTTCTTCAATGGTTTGATGGTCGGGTTTCGATTGGATGAGCAAAAGTTGTGTCCTTGCTACAAGGTCGTGGTTATAATTTTTCACCCAAAACCTTACAAAAACAGGTTGCTGGGGATTTATTTTTACCAAGTCTTCAAAAATTTGTTGATGTTTTGCAGGTGCATCAACTTGCAGTGTTTTGTTGGCATTGTCAGGATAACTTAAGCTTGCCAACGTGTCTTTTGCCAGTTTTTGAATAGAGTCTGTCATTGTGTGGTAACGTTCTGGGAAATTGTATTTGCCGGGAAGGGCTCTCAATGAATCAATTTCTAACGAGTAAAACGTTGTTTCATCTTTATTACCCACCAACGATGAGTGTTTGATTAACCTTTTTTCATTTTCATTTAACTGGTCTTCACAAGAGGCAACCATTAGCAAGAGCGGTTTCTCACTTGTGTAATCGTTCAATACTTCATACTCTTTCCATGGGGTTAATGTTAATGCGATATTTTTATAGGTTTGCGACAGCGATGTGCGTGCAGCCATTACCCCAATGTTAGGTAAGCCTGTGTGCATTGAGGCAATGAATGAATTTTGCATACTTTGGCATTTCGGTTCAAGCCAGATGCTTTCTGAACCAATGTTAAAGTATGGTAACGGAAGAACTGCCTGATAGAGGTTTGCATTGACCTGATCTTTCACGAACGAAGCCAACGATCCTTCCTTGTTGATATGATTGTCCGGAATGTGATTGTTGAGGGTGTTCTGATATTTTCCCGAATAAGAAAAAGCTTCAAAAACAAAAATACCCAGCAATAGCAATGTTACAGCTTTAACTTTAATACTCTTTCCTGTTTTGAAAAAATAGATAAAAATATGCCTGAAAATAACAATGTTGATCGTATAGTAAAAAAGCCATCCGAAGCGTGCAAGTCCTCTTAATTGCCCAAGCGGCCCTGCAAATTGACGTAGCTTGTCAAGACCTAAAACAAAGGGTATCCCAAACGAAAAAAGAAGGATCAGAAATGAAATACCCATAAGGTAATCAAGCATTTTATGACCGGTGTAGCTTTGTATTTTTTTTTGTTTTATGCTTTTCGAAAGCCATTGATAGGAGAGTATAAAAAAGCCTGTTGAAGAAACCAGACCGATGTAAGAGAAGGCTTCCCATGGTACTTTCTTTGCAAAACTCATCTCGTTAAAAAAAGGAAAATACGATTTAAAAAGTGGTAAAAAGACACCGGCAAATCGTCCGTGGAAGCTGTAAAACCCCCAGGGGCTTGAAGTACGGTCGGAAATGCTGTCGTTTAATAACAGGTTTAGTTGAAGTATAAGTAAAGGTACAATAACCTGTATTAGTAGATGTAGCAGGTCGCTTTTCTGGAAAGGTTTGTCTTTGAGGATGAACCAACGGTAAAACCAGTACGGGAAAAACAAAAAGAGCCAGAAAGCCAAAAAATAGTAATGCATAGAACCGGCAATATAGGCACATAATGCAATCAGCATTGAAAGAGACCACGATTTTTTTTCATCAAAATGTAGGAGAAGATATATTGACAACGGGATCCAAAACATCCATGATAAAGAGAAATGCCCTCCCATTCGTTGAATTTGAGGCGACAAGAAAACAATACATAAAGCAAGTATTGAGGAATACCATGTTGCAATTTTTAATTTCCGAAGTATAAGGTAGATGAAAATTGAAGCCAGTAGGAGCGAAAAAATCATTAATCCATTGTTAATGCCAGTGGTGTAGTCCGTTATATCATAAATGTTTTGTGATATAAACTTGATGCTATTTGAAACCGGGGGCTGGCAGTCGGTGAAATTTATAATCTCACCCCATGGATAATTCATTGCTTCAATTCGATGGTAAGTTGTATCGTATTTTGCATGGTAATACATGCCATAATAAGTTCGAAACCCATCGCCATGTTTGCTAAAATATACCTGGTTTATGTTGGGGATGATCTTACTAAAAGCAAGCAGCACAAGAATAATAGTCAGTAAAATGTGCCATAGTAGGTTATATCGGTTAAAAAGCTTTGCCATATTTTTTTCTGATTTTTAGCAGGTCGAAGGGTAAACGAAACATGTATGATAGTTTGACCTTTGAGCCACCATGTTCAATCCATTCGTATAGGGGTACTTCAACAGTAGTTTCTTTAAAATTTTGCCAACCAGCTTTTTTAACCAGCCGCATAATGATTTCCAAATCGAAAAGCCATGTAGTAAAAAAGGGCTCACTAAAAGCAGTTTCAACGAGTTCTTTTTTGAAAACTTTAGCACCACACTGCGTGTCGTATATAGGTAAATTTAACGTTGATGAAGCCAATGTTGCAAATATGCGCCCGGTGTAATGTCTAAAGTTGTTTCGGATAATATTTTTTCCTAAAATCATTAACCTGGAACCAATGATAAAGGAGGCATTTGGTGACTTCTCTATCATGTAGGATATTGATTCCAGGGGCGCTGAAAAGTCGGCATCGAGATAAGCTATATATTCAAAATCTTTCCATTCCGAAGCTTGCATTATTCCAACTCTTATTGCTTCAGCTTTTCCACTGTTTTTAATAAGATTGATAACCTTCACACGTTCGGCGGTGCCGGCGTTTTTAAGCATCGGTGCCGTGTCGTCGGTGCTGCCATCGTTTACCAGGCAAAAGAAATAATCTGGATAGTTTGAATAAAATATATTAAAAGTATCCAGATTAAAACGGTCTGCCTCATTGTAAAACGGGATGACAATACATGTGTTGATCATTTTAAATATTTTAATAATGGTTTTGCGAAAATGCGATTTTTTTTTCAGACTGGAAATGTTTTCTGCTAATTCGCAATTGCTTTAGGTGATAAATAGATAACATTTACGAAAGTTAAATAGTCTTTTTTTATCTTTGCGTATGTGAAAGTAATGATTTATCTCGATGCCGTTTATATGGTCGAGAACGAATAATTGACTATATTTGAATGACGTCAATATTCGAATTTTATGCAACTAACCCTTTATCAAATCGATGCGTTTACCGATTCCCTTTTTAGTGGAAATCCGGCTGCTGTAGTTATACTCAATGAGTGGATTGATAAAAAGCTGATGCAAAATATTGCAGCTGAGAACAATCTTTCGGAAACTGCTTTTGTAAAAAAAGAAGGAGAACGATTCGAAATACGCTATTTTACCCCACTTACCGAAGTTCCACTTTGTGGTCATGCTACCCTTGCATCAGCGTTTGTGCTTTTCAATATGTTAAAAATTCCAAATCAGTCAATTGAGTTCGTAACAGGCAACAAGATTGAACTTTTTGTGAGCAAATTGGATCAATTTATCGAACTTGATTTTCCCGTCGATGAGTTTTTCGAATGTGCAATGCCGCTTCATTTAGAACAAGCTCTGGGAGTACTTCCGCATAAAGCATTCCGGGGAAAAGAAAACTACATGCTGGTGTTCGATAGCGAACAGCAAATTGTAAATGCAATTCCCGATTTCGAACAATTGAAAAAACTCGATGCTCCTATAATGATTACTGCACCGGGCAAAGAAGCCGATTTTGTTTCTCGTTTTTTTGCTCCAAACGATGGAATTAATGAAGACCCGGTAACCGGATCGGCTCATACTACACTTATTCCTTACTGGAGCAATCGATTTAAAAAGAAGAAACTAACCGCAAGACAATTGTCAAAACGTGGTGGCGATTTGTTTTGTGAATTTGCCGGTGAAAGGGTTAAAATTAGTGGAAAAGCAGTGCATTATTTTACCGGAACTATTTATCTTTGAATAAAAAGCATAATCAATGTCGCAACGTAAAAACGATCATATACAAATGGCTGCCTCGTCAGTTCCTTCAGTGGCTTTGGCCGATAAACGCTTCTACTATGAACCTTTGATTGGGGCTTTTCCTGACAAAGTGCCTCCTTTTAATTTTATGGGCAAAGAAGTGCGTTATCCGCTTTGGATTTCAAGCATGACCGGAGGTTCGCCCGAAGCCAATCGGATTAACCATATGCTTGCCGAAGCTGCTGCCGAATTTGGACTCGGCATGGGGCTGGGCTCGTGTCGAACTTTGCTCAATGACTATACTTTTTTTGATGATTTCAATCTGCGCCCGGTTTTAGGTTCTCAATTGCCTTTTTTTGCAAATTTGGGTATTGCCCAGGTCGAGCAGCTGTTACAGCAAAATGCTTTCGATAAAATAGCACGATTAATCGATAAGCTCCAGGCCGATGGATTAATAGTACATGTTAACCCGGTACAGGAGTTTCTCCAGCCCGAGGGCGATTTTTTGCAAAAACCGGCTTTCGAAACCATTCAGCAGCTTGCTGAGCAAACCCGTGGAAGGTTTAAACTAATGGTGAAAGAAGTGGGGCAGGGTATGGGGCCTCAAAGCCTTGAAAAGTTATTTCAACTGAAAATCGATGGCATTGAATTTGGAGCCTTTGGTGGCACAAACTTCGCCAATATCGAAATACGACGCAACCAACAAGCTTACGCGGCTCATTTGTTACCCCTTGCAGGTTTTGGCCATACTGCCGACGAAATGATTGGTTTTTCGAACCGTCTTAAAAATGCCACCGCCAATAAAAATATGCAACTCATTGTATCAGGTGGCCTCCAGGATTTTCTCGATGGGTATTATTTTCTCGAAAAATCACAGTTCCCGGCCCTATATGGAATGGCTGGTAAGGTGCTGAAACACGCTTTAAAATCGCGCAACGATCTGTTTGCTTTTCTTAAGGCCGAAACCGAAGGATTCAAGTTTGCCCGTACTTTTTTGAAGGTGCGTGAAACAGCAGTATAAACTAAAAATTGCAAATCATGAAACTTTACCTGTGTAGTATAATCGCAATGGTTCTTTTCACTAGTATGTTTTCGTGTAAATCCGATGCTATGGCACAACCCGATCAGTCTATTGAGAATAATTTCAATTTCGAACTCGAAAAGTACCTGGGAACCTGGTACGAAATTGCTCGTTTCGACCATAAATTCGAACGTGGTCTTGAGCAGGTAACAGCAAACTATTCGATGCGCCCCGATGGGAAAATTAAAGTTATAAACCAGGGGTATAAAAATGGCAAGCTGAAAACAGCCGAAGGTAAGGCAAAACTGGTCTCGCCCGATACACCACGTCGTCTTAAAGTGGCCTTCTTCTTGTTTTTTTATGCACCCTACAACATTCTTGAACTCGACGAAGATTATACGTACGCGCTGATAGGTTCCGAAACCGACGATTACTTGTGGATACTTAGCCGAACTCCGCAAATGGATGCCGAAACCTATAAAATGCTGCTCCAAAAGGCTAAAGAAAGAGGATACGACACTTCGAAATTAATTAAAGTGAAGCAACCAATTCCTTAATGTATTGTCATTATAGATGTAAAAACTTAAACTTAAATAGTTATGAAACGAGCATGTAAAATATTCACATCCAAGTTGATGATAATTTTCTTCATGCGAGTTCCATACGACCTTAAATAATA
>JAFGGY010000075.1 GCA_016930365.1 Prolixibacteraceae bacterium
AAAAGAGTACATCAATATTGACCTTAACCCCCAAGAGGTGGGAAATATTTTAACCCAAACGGGGCTCGAAGTAGGTAGTATCGAAGAGGTTGAAACCATAAAAGGTGGCCTGAAAGGATTAGTCATCGGCGAAGTAAAAACTTGCATTCCCCACCCCGACTCTGACCATTTAAGCAAAACCACTGTTGATGTTGGCAGCTCCAATTTGCTCGATATTGTTTGTGGAGCCCCCAATGTTGCTGCCGGACAAAAAGTTGTGGTTGCTACCGTTGGAACCACTCTTTATGACGGTGATAAAGAATTTAAAATTAAAAAATCGAAAATACGTGGTGCGGTATCCGAAGGGATGATTTGTGCCGAAGACGAAATTGGACTGAGCGCTAACCACGAAGGCATTATGGTACTCGACTCATCAGCAATAGTTGGTACGCCTGCGGCGCAGTATTTTAACATCGAAAGCGATTATATTATCGAAGTTGATTTAACTCCAAACCGCATCGATGGAGCGTCACATATTGGTGTAGCACGCGACCTGGCTGCTTTTCTGAAACAAACCATCGATATTTCGTACAGTAAACCATCGGTTGATGATTTTAAAGTCGACAATACGAACCTTCCTATTGATGTTGAAATTGGAACGCCGGAGGCTTGTAACAGGTATGCCGGAGTTACCATTTCGGGTATCGAAGTGAAAGAATCGCCCGAATGGCTTCAAAACAGGCTCCGATCCATTGGCTTAACACCTATAAACAATGTAGTGGATGTTACAAATTTTGTATTATTCGAAACCGGTCAACCCCTGCATGCTTTTGATGCAAAACACCTGAAAAACAATAAAATAATCGTAAAAACTTTGCCGCAGGGTACCCGATTTACAACACTCGATGAAGTAGAACGTGAATTATATACCGACGACCTGATGATATGCAACGGCGAAAGTACGCCTATGTGTATTGGTGGAGTTTTTGGAGGTATCGATTCGGGTGTGAAAGAAAGCACACAAAATGTTTTTCTCGAAAGTGCCTGGTTCGACCCGGTTTTTATTCGAAAAACTGCTCGCAGGCACGGCTTAAATACCGATGCCAGTTTCAGATTCGAACGCGGAACCGATCCCAACGGAGTTATTTATGCCCTCAAACGTGCAGCACTGCTTATTAAAGAAGTTGCCGGAGGGGTTATTTCGTCCGAAATAATCGATGTATATCCAAACCCGGCTAAACCTTTCGACGTACAAATATCGTTTGCCAATGTAAAACGACTGGTTGGCATTGAAATACCTGCAACCACCATAAAAAACATTCTGGAAGCACTTGAAATTGAAGTCGTAAATTTGACAAACGAAACCATTTCGGTTAAAGTGCCGCCTTACAGAGTTGATGTACAACGCGAAGCTGATGTGATTGAAGAAATATTGCGAATTTACGGCTACAACAATGTAAAACCCGAAAGCCACGTGAATTCAACCATTCAATATTCGCCCAAACCGAATCCCGAGAAAATCAAAAATATGGTCTCCGATTTTCTTACTTCGAACGGTTTTAACGAAATATGGTCGAATTCACTTACAAAAGCATCGTATTACGAAAACGGAGAAACGTATAAAACCGAAAATACCGTTTCAATCTTTAACCCTTTAAGCCAGGACTTGAACTCAATGCGGCAAACGCTTTTGTTCGATGGTTTGGAAGCCATTAGCCGAAATGTGAAATTTCAGAATCACGATTTGCGCATGTTCGAATTTGGCAACACCTACTTCAAAAACGAAAAAATAAACACCGAAAAGCCACTCGATAAATACCACGAAGAATTTCATCTTGGTTTATTTATTTCCGGAAATAAAAACGTCGAGAACTGGATATCACCAGCCCAGCCATCCAGTTTCTTTACCTTGAAATCGTATGTCGAAAATATACTTGCAAAACTTGGTTTTAACATCGAAAGGCTCAACGTTGAATCGCTTTCAAACGACATTATAAGCGAAGGATTGATATATAAACGTGGCGATGGAAAAACCTTTGTTGAATTTGGTTTTGTAGATGAAAAGCTGTTAAAAAATGCCGAAATTGACAACGATGTGTTTTACGCCGACTTTAATTGGGATTTTGTGATGCTTCAAATTGCCAATCATAAAATAAGTTACAGCGAATTGCCAAAATTCCCCGCTGTTCGCCGCGATTTGGCACTGCTCGTTAATCAGGATGTTGCATTCTCAACATTGAAGGAAATTGCTCAAAAAACGGAGCGAAAGTTACTTCGTTCGGTCGATATATTTGACGTTTACAAGGGCGGTAAACTTCCAGCCGGTAAAAAATCGTATGCGCTTAGTTTTGTTTTGCGCGATGATGAAAAAACGCTGAACGATAAAACTATTGATAAAACCATGCAACGTTTAATTGTTGCATTTGAAAAACAAGCTGGTGCTCAGCTTCGTTAATTATACCGATATCGTAAACTTAGAACCTGAATCGTATGCAAGTTGCTGTTATTCAACAGGCAAACACTGCCAGTATTGAAGAAAACAAAGCCCGGTTGGCTCAAAACATAGCCGATTGTGCTCAAAAAGGGGCACAACTCATCGTACTTCAGGAACTGCACAACAGCCTGTATTTTTGCCAAACCGAGGATGTTGGCGTATTCGATTTGGCTGAAACTATTCCTGGGGCTTCAACCGAATTTTACGGTAAACTAGCCAAACAGCACCGGGTTGTTTTGGTTAGTTCGTTATTCGAAAAACGGGCCACAGGATTGTATCACAATACGGCTGTAGTTTTTGAAAACGATGGATCGATTGCCGGGATGTATCGAAAAATGCACATTCCCGACGATCCCGGATTTTACGAGAAATTTTATTTTACACCGGGCGATTTGGGTTTCTCGCCCATTGAAACTTCGGTTGGCAAACTTGGTGTTTTGGTTTGCTGGGATCAATGGTATCCCGAAGCAGCCCGGTTAATGGCACTTGCAGGTGCCGATATATTAATTTATCCCACCGCTATTGGTTGGGACATGCGAGACAGCAATGACGAACGCGAACGCCAGCGCAATGCGTGGATTACAGTACAACGTGGCCATGCTGTAGCAAATGGTTTGCCGCTTGTAGCTGTAAACCGGGTTGGTATTGAATATGCACCAAAGCAGCAAATCGAAAGCATAAACTTTTGGGGAAACAGCTTTGTTGCAGGCCCACAGGGTGAACTTTTGTTTGAAGCTCCGACCGATTCCGAAATTAACCAGGTAGTAGATGTTGACTTGAAACGTTCGGAAAATGTACGGCGCATCTGGCCATTTTTACGCGACCGACGAATTGATGCTTATTCCGAAATGAGCAAACGTTTTCGTGATTAACAGGAAGCGTATTAGTGAGGATATTTTTGTATTTGCAATTCGCCGTTGAGCATTAAACAGGCGTTTAGCGCCATAGCTTCCATTTCGTCTTCACCGGGCCGAATTACAATTTGTGAAATAAAACCAACTTTCTCTTTTATTTTTTCGGTTATAAATGTGCTGTGTGCTATTCCTCCGGTAAGTATTATTGCATCAACCGAACCATTTACTACGGTGCTCATCTCTCCTACTGCTTTGGCCACCTGGTAAACAAAAGCTTCGAGTATTTTACTGTATTCATCGTTACCGGCGAGTACTTCCTTTTCTACTTCCTGCATGTTATTCGTATTCAGATATGCGCTGATGCCGCCCTCGCCAACGATCATTCTTTTAATTTCTTCTTCGGAAAAATTTCCGCAGTAGCAACACTCAACAAGTTGCCCAATAGGTAAAGTTCCGCTGCGTTCGGGACTAAACGGGCCTTCTCCGTCGAGTGCATTATTAACATCGATAACTTTTCCGCCCGAATGCATGCCAACCGATACGCCGCCGCCCATGTGAACAACAATTAAATTCAGTTCTTCGTATTTGCGCTTAATGGAACGTGCATACAAACGTGCTACGGCTTTTTGGTTCAGGGCATGAAAAATGGAACGCCTCTCAAAACGCGGATGACCGCTTATACGAGCTACCTGTTCTAATTCGTCGGTAACAACAGGATCGGCAATATAGGCCTTAGCTCCCGGAATATCTTTGGCAATAGCATGAGCCAAAATAGGCCCTAGGTTCGAAGCATGCTGTCCCCATACACCCTTGCGTACATGAGTCAGCATACGGTCGTCAACTTCGTAAATACCCGATTTTAGAGGGTAGGTAAGCCCGCCCCGCCCCATAATAATGGCAATTTCCGACAAATCAACCTTTTCGAGTTCAAGCGTACCGGTTATAATGTCCTTTCGGAATTCGTACTGTTCAACAATGGAGTTGTAATGAATTAAATCGTCGATAAAATGAGAAATTGTTTTGGAAAACAAGCAGTTTTCACCTTCGAATACAGCTATTTTAGTCGAAGTTGACCCCGGGTTAATAACCAATATTTTAGGATTACAATCAGGCATAAGGTTATCCAATTAATGAAGCCAAGGCAATGGAATAAAATTTGGTGTCGGTTGAATCGCCACGCGACGACAGAATTGTTGGAATCGTTGTTCCCAAAACAATTGCAGCAGCACGTGCATTGCAAAACTTGGTATTCGTTTTATAAAACACATTTCCCGACTCGATGTTCGGAAATAATAAACAATCGGCATTGCCCGCTACCGGCGAATCAAAACCTTTAACGTTTGCCGAATCTTTATCAATTGCTAAATCGAGTGCCATAGGGCCGTCGCAAATGGTGCCGGGAAATGCTCCGTTTTCCCATTTTTCTTTTAAAGCAGCAGCATCGGTACAAGCCGGCATTTTCGCCAATATTTTCTCGGTAGCCGCTATAAAAGCTACTTTGGGTTGTTCGATTCCAGCCTTGCGAGCCACACTTACCAAATATTTCACCATTTGTTCTTTTTGTTGTAAAGTAGGCTGTGGTACAATAGCCACATCGCTCACAAACATTGGTTTATGATACACATCGTTAAAAAGCATTGCTACATGCGATAGCAAAGCTCCATTAGGCAACAAACCGTGTTCTTTATCCAGAATAGCCTTCATAAATTCATCGGTACCAATCAGCCCCTTCATTATTAAGTCGGCCTCTCCTTTTCGTGCTATTTCAACCGCACGGCGAACAGCATCGCCGGCATTGTTAAACGATTCAATTTTGAAGCCGTCGGAAGCAAAGCCAAGCTTTTTAAAGTTACTTAAAATTAAATCTTTATCGCCAGTAATGGTAGCCGTTATAATGTTGTTGCTTATAGCCCGGCCAACGGCTTCGAGTGTGTGTAAATCGACACCATTGGCAACAACCAGCCGTCGAGGTAACTGGCTTTTCACTCGCTCAAACAAAAATGAAGTTCCTGATTTATCCATAGATGATATTTTTACAGTAAAGTACTTCATAAAATATCAAAAATCAACTATGAAATGTCATGCTAAGCTACCAATGAATTTATAAATTTGCTTTTATGACACCATACATCAACATACACACGCATAACGAATATCAAGAGACCGAATCTGTTCTTTTCGTTAAAAATATTCTTTTACACCAGGTTATTTTTGAAAATATTGATGCTTCAAAATATTATTCAGCCGGATGGCATCCGTGGTTTGTCAAAAATAACAATTTTGAACGCATCGCGAATGTACTTCATCAATATACGGCGCAAAAGTGTGTAATTGCAATTGGGGAATGTGGCATCGACCGGGCAATTGATGTGCCAATACAACAGCAAGTTGAAATATTCAGGCTACATATTCGATGTGCAACAAAATTGGGTAAACCGTTGATAATTCATTCGGTGCGAGCCTACTCCGATATTTTACAGGTGTTAAATGAAGAAGCTTTTGGTGGGACGCTTATTATTCACGATTATAGAGGCAACTGGCAACAGGTTGAGCAATTTTCGAAATACGAAACCTATTTTTCGTTTGGCAAATCGATTTTTCAGGGAATTAAAATTCAAAATTTGCTTAAAGATTTAAGTTCTGGTCGCATTTTATTCGAAACCGATGAAAGTGATATTTCCATTGAAAAAATTTATCTTCGCGCGGCAGAAATAAAAAAAACGCCTGTGGATGAACTGAAAGAACAGGTAATGAGAAATTTTAATCGTATTTTCGGAAATGAGCTGGACTGAGCGAACAGAGCTTTTACTGGGCACTGAAAAAATTCAAAAACTAAAAAATAGTCATGTATTGGTTGTTGGCCTGGGTGGTGTTGGAGCCTATGCTGCCGAAATGCTTTGTCGTGCCGGCATTGGCAAGCTTACAATTATCGATGGCGATGCGGTTGATGAAACAAACATTAATCGACAAATGCCGGCCATGCACAGCACCATTGGATTAAACAAAACAGATGTGCTTACCACTCGGTTTAAGGACATAAACCCCGATGTGTCAATTATGGCAATTAACGAGTACATTCGCGACGAACGGATGATTGAAATACTTGAAAATGAGTACGATTATGTAGTTGATGCTATCGACACCCTGGCTCCAAAGGTATATTTAATCTATCATTCGGTGAAACTGGGACATCGCATTGTAAGCTCTATGGGTGCGGGGGGCAAAATGAATCCTGAATTGGTAAAATCGTCTGATATTTCGAAATCGTACAATTGCAAATTGGCACGTGCGCTTCGTAAGCGTCTTGGAAAACTAGGTGTTCGAAAAGGTGTAAAGGTGGTTTATTCGCCCGAAGAGGTACCTGGTGAGGCGGTTATTATTGATGAAGGCACCAATAAAAAATCGACTGTTGGTACTATTTCGTATTTGCCGGCCGTTTTTGGCTGCCACATTGCGTCGGTGGTAATAAACGATTTGATCGGTTAATCTTAATAAGCGATAATTTTTAGTTCCGAGCGGCGGTTTTTACTTCGCCCCTCTTCGGTATCGTTATTGGCAACCGGTTTTTGTGCTCCATATCCAACATGTTCAATTCTCGAAGTTTCGATGTGTTTTGAAAGGTATAAAGCAATGCTTTTTGCTCTTTTTTCAGAAAGCTGAAGGTTGTATTGTTCATTGCCAACCGTATCGGTATGCCCCGACACTTCAATTTTTACACTGGGATTTAAGGTCATAAACTCAACTACTTTCATTAATTCGGTTTCCGACTTTGGATTGATTTCATACGAATCGAATTCGAAGAAGATATTATTCAAAATAACAGTAGCATCCAGTTTTATGGGCTCGAGATAAATATTTTCGATTGTTGCATTGCTGAACGTTTCGGGGTTATTATAGTCGAAATGACGCGAATAGAATAAAAATCCGGGCAGCGTTGCGTTAAGTGCGTAGGTATGACCAGCTTCAATAACCGTTAGATAACCTTTTTCCTTATCGCATTCAATTACCTGTTTTTCAGTTGTTGTAAGTTTCGAAAGTTCCACCTGTGCATTAATCTTTTTCTGGGTTACGCTGTTGAATACATAGCCTTTTAGGTAGCCCATCGTGTTTGGTTTTGCATCAGACGGAATATTGAAATGGTAAAGGTCTTTTGATTGCCGAACAGAAGTTGTCCTGTTGGATGAAAATAAAGCCAAATGTGCTGTTGGCGATACCACCAGCCCGTCTTCATCATGAATACTATTGATGGGATATCCAATGTTTCGGGCTCTTCCCCATTGACCTGAATCCAAGCTACTCACAAATAAATCGTTTTTGCCCATGCCATAATGTCCGGACGATGCAAAGTACAAGGTTTGTTTATCGGCATGAATAAAAGGTGAAAAATCGTTTTCGGTAGTGTTAACACCCGTTCCGGCATTTAAGGCCTCTCCAAATTCAGGATACCCGGCTTTGTTTCGTTTAATGGTACAATACCATAAATCTTGTTTTCCTATTGTTCCTCCCCGGTTTGAAGTCCAAAATAGCAAATCGCCGGTTGCCGAAACCGAAGGCTGAGCATCCCACAATGCAGTATTTACATTTTTACCCGCATTAACCGGCCCAATCCATTGGTCTTTATTCTTAATCATGTAAAATATATCGCAACTTCCAAAGCCATCGGAACGCCCACATGCAGTAAAAAAGAGCAAATTCTCGTTAGCGGTCATGCTTATGGTGCCTTCGTTTACTTCCTGAACATCGCCGATACTTAGTTGTTGGGCTGTTTGCCAACCATTTTCGGTTCGTTTTGAGTAAAAAAGCCGTTCAAAAGGTTGACCACCATCGGCTTGCAATAAACGTGTAAAATAAATGGTTGAATCGTCGGCCGAGGGAAAAGGCCAGTACTCATCATTTTCTGTATTAATTGTAGTGCCGAAAACTTCGATGTCGGTATTTTTAAGTTCATTATCAATTAATAACTTCGATTTTTCAATTTGCTGAAGTTTATAATGGAGTTGCAAACTGTCGGTTCCCCGATATCCGTTAAGGTATTTGGTTAAATGAGTAGCTGCTGTTGAAAATTGGCCACGTTGTACATAAATATCCGACAAGTATTTATGAGCCATTTTATATTTAACTGGTTCTAATTCAATTGATTTTTCAAGAGTTTTAAGGCGTAAATCATCGTCTTGAAGTTCAGCTGCAACATCCGATAGTAAAAGATAGGCTTCGATATACGTACTATCGATGCGTAAAGCATTTTCGAGATGTGATTTTGCCGATGAGTAATTGCCGGAACGGTAAGCTGTAAGCCCCTCCTGAAATAATTGTTCTTTCTTTTTGGAATTTGCACCCGACATTATTGATGAACACGAAAACAATGTTCCAATAGCTAAAATGAAGATAACGGCCAGGATTTTTTGCATTAAAACTGAATTTTCCAGTTTATAAGTAAGACTTTAATTATTTAACAATTAATCGAGAATATCCTCCAATTGGGATTTCAATTAAAGCGACATCGTTTTTAAATTTTAACGTTCCTCTATCTACATAAACTCCTTTGTGATCGTATGTGATAAAATCAATCTTTCCGGTTGGTTTTCCTTTTACAGAAACAAAAGGATAATTAGAAGAATTTATTACATCGGCCATTTCGAAGTTGAAATATCCAAAATCATAGGGAGCCACACGATTGTAAAATACAAGAATTTGTTTCATGGTATTACCACCAATTAGTACCGTATAGCGCTGTACCGGATTGTATGCTTTAAATTCGCTTTCGGTTAGGTAGTGTGCATTCGACTTCCAATATGTTATCCAGAATCTAAGAGTTTGCTGTACTTCTTCGGGTAATGTATAAGAAAAGTATGAAACATAAGGTGTTCCAAATAAAACCGACTGGAATTTTTTAGCAACATCAACGGCCGGATCTTTTGGATGAATACCAATAACCTCCATAAAAGGAGAATATTCGCCATAAAGCAAGCGGTTATTAACCAGTTTTTCGCGTACATCGGTTAAAACCGTAGTGCCTAAAAACCCATTAATGGTTTTTGTGTTTGAAGTATGCAGTGGGCCTACCGATTTATAACTTTGATTTATTGAAATATCGGGGCGTTCGTATAACATGGCATACTGCATTTGAGTTTTTAGCGAATCGAGTGCCTTTCGAACTGAAACAAAATCACGCCCATAATCTTCGGTAATTATGATGTTTTCATTCGGGTAGTATCCATTTAAAAAATCAAACCAAATTCCGTCAACTTCCCATTCAGAAACAATTTTCGCATACATTTCGGTAAGATAATCCCGTACTTCTGGATAGCGAATATCGAGAATCGGCTGACTTGATGTACGGTATTGCAAGTACTTGTTTTCGAAATGTTTAAATACATAATTGTGTGCTCCGACAAACGGTTGCGAATACCATAAGGCAATTTTCATATTCGTTTCCTGTGTTTTGGCAATAAAATCCTTAATCACATCAATATCCGATGGATCCCACATTCCGGTTGTATCAACCTCGAAACGAACAACATTTTGCCAGCCATCATCGAAAAGAACTGAATTGAATCCCATTGAAGAAATTGAATCGAAATAATGAGTAATGTTTTCAAGCGGAATATTTCTATCCATTGGATACCAAACAGAATAAACAGGCTTTAGGGACATATCGACTTTCGAAATAGCCTTTTTATTATCGAAATCGAGCCTCCATTGCGCAGCCGAACGAATGGTATTCGAATAATTATCGCTGCTGAAATCGACAAATATTTTAGAAGTATAATCAAGCAATTCTGCATCAGGCAAGATATCGTTAAAAAAGTTAAAGGAGAACTCAATTGAATCACCAACTTCTTTTATGTCAATTTGTGTGTACTGCCCATAAAAATCATCGAACGAAGCAAGCGAAATGCGGTTTTGGCTGTTTTTTGCAATTGCTGATACAATATTATATTCCGATTGCAAACGAGCATAATTGGGAATGGTAATAAAAGACTGATTAGACCAGGTACGTGAACTCCATAAGCCATGAACCAGTTTTCGGGGATATTTAATACTAAATTGAAAACGTGGTAATAACGACGGAAAATCAGTATAAAGATTCAAGTTAATAACATACTTGTTTTCATCTATCGTGTCGATTCGAATCTCTGAATTAAAAGGCTGCATATCGCCTTCGATGGAGAACATTTCGGTTGATAAACCAATATTTTCTTCAACAGGAGCAATGTCTTCTGAATTATATCCATTTGTTCCAGAGGGTTTGCACGAAAAAACAAACCATAAAAAAATTGGAAATAAAAGTATTATTCTTACTACTGCCTTACCTTTGTTATTCATATTCAAAACTATTTCTCAATCAACCACAAGTCTTATAATCAAAAGCAATTATTCGTGCATTTAAACACATCTTAACCCCACTAAATTAAGCATTTTTATAATTTATTGTCCAATAAAAATACAAATAAATGAGTTGTTCTTGATAAATCATCATTCTAAATAAGTTATAAAAATAGAATATTATCCGGAATACACCATATAACAAAGGCTTTGTTGCTGTTTTTTTTTGATGAACTCACGTTTTTTATCATTAAACATTCGTTTTGCTTACACTAAGAAGTTGAATCTTTCGTTTAATCATTCGCTTTTTTACCAAAGTGCTTTTTATCTTTGCCCAAAATGAAAGAAATAAAATTTCTATATCAAAAATATAAAGACGGTGTAATTTTTACACTTGCATTTCATGTGCTAATTTTTGCCATTTTAAATATCAGCGAATTTCGAATTAAAAAAGAATTTGTTGAGCCTGAAATAATCATCGATTTTCCACAAGAAGCTTTAATAGAAACCCCTGAGCAAAAATTTGAAAATGATGAGAACTTAACTTCAAACCGGCATTCAGAACAAACCAACGTGGCTTCGAATAAGGCTGCCAACCAGTTAAACGATTTTTTTAATGAAGAGTATCAGCGTGAATTGGAACAGGCACAAAACCTTGCCAAAGATGTATCTCAACAATTGTCGAAAGATATTCCAACTATCGACGATTTGAAAATGCCCGAAGAAACAACCGAAAATATTGATCCGGATTCGATTATGAATAAACTCTACAGTGGCGAGAGCAACATTGAATATTATCTCGAAAATCGCTACCATCTGCGTTTACCTATTCCGGTTTATTTATCCCACCATGGAGGAATAGTAAAAGTAAATATTGAAGTTGATAATTCAGGCAAAGTACTTTCGGCCGAACCCGAAGGAAATACGAATCGTACTCTTTTGTCTTATGCTAAAACTGCAGCACTACGTACTGAGTTTAATGCGGTTTCGCCAGGGAAAGGAAAGCAAAAAGGTTATATTATTTATACTTTTATAGCTCAATGATTTGTTAAATCATTGTAAAAATTTATTGATTTAACAAGTATTAACACCAAAATATTTCATTTCTCTGTTTCATAACATACCTTTGCTCAAGGTTTATTTTCATAGTTTTAGGTTTAGTTAGATTAGTTAGATTAGTTGAGAAAAGGATAGGTCAATGCATCTATCCTTTCTTTTTTAGCTCTTTATAAATGCATTTCAATTTCATCTTCTTATACTTTAAAAAGTTTTTATATTCACGCTCAAAAACAAAAGATGAGTGAGAAAAGAATCATTGGACGAAAAGAATTTGCCAGTTTCCCTGAATTTGAATTAAAGCAAATTGATGTGAAAATCGATACAGGGGCCTTTACTTCATCCATTCATTGTTACCATATTGAAGAAAAAAATCTGAACGATAAAAAGGTATTGTTTTTTAAGTTGCTCGATCCTAAACACAAGCATTATAACAATCAAATTTTTTTCACCGAAAATTATCGTCAAAAAATTATTCGAAGTTCTACCGGCCACGCCTCAAAACGATATATTATCAAAACCCAAATCGAATTATTTGACCAGCTCTACCCCATTGAATTATCATTAAGCGAACGAAAGAGTATGAAATATCCGGTTTTAATCGGCCGAAAACTATTGAATGGAAAATTTATTGTCGATACTTCAAAAATAAACCTGACCCGCAGCTTAAAAAAGAAAAAATAAATAACGTATATTTCGCCTCCTCGAAAAAAACACAAGACCACTACTTAATATCCACAATACCAAATACTTATATTTTGAATAAATGATGAAACCGATGAAGATTGTAATATTGTCGAGAAACCCAAGACTATACTCAACCAAGCGACTGGTTGAAGCCGGACAACAACGCGGACACGAAATGCAGGTAATCGACCACACAAAATGCGATATCATTATTGAAAAAAGAAAACCCCAGATTTTTTACAACGGCGAAAGCATTACCGGTGTCGATGCTGTAATTCCCCGAATTGGTGCTTCGGTTACGTTTTATGGTTCATCGGTTGTACGCCAGTTCGAAATGATGAAAGTGTTTACAGCAATCGAATCGCAGGCGCTTATTCGTTCGCGCGACAAGCTGCGCAGTTTGCAAATATTATCGCGTGCTGGTCTTGGTCTTCCTAAAACGGCTTTCACCAACTATTCGAAAGATGTTGAAGGGGTTATCGACCACCTAGGTGGCGCACCTTGTGTGATTAAACTACTTGAAGGCACCCAGGGCATTGGTGTTGTACTGGCCGAAACCCGCAGTGCTGCCACATCGGTACTCGAAGCTTTTCATGGAATGCAAGCCCGGGTTATTGTACAAGAATTTATTGAAGAAGCTAAAGGAGCCGACATTCGTGCTTTTGTGGTCGATGGCGTTGTGGTTGGAGCTATGAAAAGACAAGGCAAAAAAGGCGAGTTTCGTTCCAATCTTCATCGGGGGGGCACCGCCAGTATCATCGAACTGTCGGAAGATGAGGAAAATGCCGCCTTGAAAGCTGCACGTGTAATGGGGCTTGGTATTGCCGGAGTCGATATGTTGCAATCTTCTTCCGGTCCAAAAATTATGGAAGTTAACTCATCGCCCGGACTCGAAGGAATTGAAAAATCGACCGGAAAAGATATTGCAAAGAGCATTATTCGCTATGTTGAACGTCATGTGGATTAATAGGTACATTGTATGAAACGAGCATGTGAAAAATTGACTTCCAAGAGGATAATTAAATTGCATGCGAGTTCCATACGATTCCTTAAAAACAATTAATTTAATCGTATGAAAATTCTTGGCCACAACATTAAACCCGGTATAAGTATACAGCTTAATATGGCTGTAGCCCGGCTGCATACCCGTACCCGAATCGAGGTGCCTGTAATTATTGAACGTGCCAAAGAGCCGGGGCCTTGCCTTTTGCTTATGGCCGGAATACATGGAAATGAAGTGAATGGGATTGAAATCGTTCGTAAAATAATTTCAAAAGGTTACCATATACCCCAAAAAGGTACTATTATTTGTATTCCGGTTCTGAATATCTTTGGTTTTCTGAACCAGCAGCGCGAATTTCCCGATGGACGAGACCTTAACCGCATGTTCCCGGGTTCGGCCAATGGCTCGCTTGCCAGCCGGTTTGCACATATTTTCATGACCGAGATACTGCCAAATATCGATTATTGTATCGATTTTCATACCGGAGGCGAACAACGTTTTAACTTTTCGCAAATACGTATTGCCGGCGACGATGATGAAACATACCAACTGGCTAAAGTGTTTGGCGCTAAGTTTATTGTAAAAGCAAAACAACGCGAAAAAACGTTTCGCGACATTGCCAGTAAAAATGGAAAGAAAGTGCTGCTTTTCGAAGGTGGAAAATCCTTGTATCTCGATAAAAATGTTACCAATGCAGGCATACAGGGAGCAATCAATATTATTCACCACCTGGGTCTAAACGATTTTTCGCAGCTGCCACGCTTTTACCCTGCCAATGAGGAACTTATCGATGTTGAATCGTCGATTTGGATTCGGGCAAAATATTCGGGAATGTTCCGCTCAAACATTCGAATTGGTTCTTTTGTAAAGCGGGGTGAGGTACTGGGTACAATTACCGACCCTTTTGGCGATTTTGAAAAAGAAGTAAAAGCACCAAATTCAGGATATATTTTTTGTCGCGACCATTCGCCAATTGTTAACCAGGGCACAGCCTTACTTCATTTAACCACAAATGTTAAAACCGTGAGGGTTTAAAGTTGCATCCAGCCAATCCGGCTAACAGGTCTTACCGTTTCATTAACAAACTGTTCGGCATTATATGTGCTTTCGTTTGTATTCAATTGAACCAATCCATTTTGAATATCGAAATTTTTGGCTTCGACCATACGTAGCTCGTCGGTACTGCTCACATTGCTAAATCGCATTTGCTCGCTGCTCCATTCAAGCTTTCGATTTAACGACTGCATCCGAACTGCCATCGATGCACACAATAGTGTTTCTGTTAAAGCCTCTTGACTGTTAAACGAAGCCGAAGCCGGCAAACGGTTTGCATTTGATTCTTTACAAGCTCTTACCCAATCTTTTTCATGGCTATCGCTGCCACCTTCTATACGATGCAAGGTGCGTCCGGTTTCGAAATAAACTTCATTTTGCTTGTTGTAAATCGTTATTTTCGAAGCACCATAACCGCATATTAAAACCCCTTTTTCGCCTTCAAGGATTAAGCCTCCATCTTTATATTTATCAAGTATTTGTGGAGGTAAATGATGGCTTAAAGCAGGAGTTAAACCGCCATCGTACCAATTCAGTTCCAGATCAGGCATAGCCAGTTTGGGTAAATTATCGCGACGAGCAAACGAAAAATGATTTTTTTGAGAAACAGGAGCTGAGTTCAGATTTACAGCTGAAGAGCTTGCCTGTATGCTAAGTGGAGCATCGAGCATAAAGGTTCTGAATATAGGTTCAAGCAGTTGAGCCGCAATGTATCCAAGTGTTCCATTTCCAAACTGCCACCAGGCTCTCCATCCAAAAGGTGTATAGGTTTTGTTGTATGCGATTTGCTTCGATGGGCCTAAGAATAAATCCCAGTTAAGCGAATTTGGAACACGCATTTCGTCAAGATTTGCTTGAATACCTTGTGGCCAGTTAGGTGCTTTTGTCCAGGCATGAACCGTAGTTACAGCTCCAATTGCACCCGCCCATATTGTTTCGGCCAACTGACGCGTTCCATCGCCCGAAGCCACATCGTTGCCTACCTGGGTAGCTACTTGGTAAACTTCGGCTGATTGTTTCATGCGGCGGGCATCGTAAATCGCATGTGCCATAGGTGCCTGTACGAAAACATGTTTCTGAAGTTGTATGGCCGGTATTGCAATAACAGCATGGCTGTGATCGGGGCTTGCAACCACCACTGCATCAAAGTTTCTTTCTTTTTCGAGCATCACCCGGTAATCGGTGTACGTATTTGCCCTGCTCCACCTTCGAAATGATTTTTCGGCATACCGGCTGTCTATATCGCACAGCGCAACAATATTTTCCTGCTCAAGGTTTAAAAGATTACGGTAGCCTGCTCCTCCAACTCCCACCGCAGCAATATTTAACTTGTCGGAAGGCGCTTTATGTCCCAAGCCCGAAACAACGGTTGACGGTAAAATGGTAAGTGCTGCGGCACCGGTTACGGATGTTTTAATAAATGCACGACGCGATTTTGAAAATATTTTTTCTGCCATATTCCCCCTGTTAATTCTTGCCTAAATATAGAAAAAACAATTGTATCCGGGATGCTTGTTTATTACATGGCGGGATATTGAGCAAAAAAATATTAATCGGATAACGGGTAAACCAGTACGGGAATTTTAGTTTTTCGAATTAAAGAGGCTGAAACACTTCCGAAAAGCATATTATAAAGAAAGTTATGCTCCTGGTGTCCACACACAATCAAATCGACGTTCAATTGCTTCGCCTCCTCTAAAATAACATCAATTGTTGCACCTTCGAGCAACAAACCCTGGGCAGCAACCCCATTATTTTGCATTTTTTGTGCATAAGCAGCAATACGTTTTTTCTCCTCCCGGATAAATTCATTCTGATCGGTTGCTACATAATGTGGACTAACTTCAAAACCCACGTATTCGGGTAAGGGAGTTGCAACATGCAACAACCATAGCTTTGCGCTGAATTTTTTGGCCAGTTTTTCAGCCTTATCGAGTAGTTCGTCCGTTTTACGGTTGAAATCTACACCCACTAAGATTGTATCCATAACTTATTGATTGATTGTTTAAATACTAATGTTTTCTGAAGCAATAAGTTAAGCATTTTACTTCTTTTTGTCAATATTTTAAAACTTCATGGTTAACTTTTTCACTCACGAATAATAATCATCCGAAGTTTTAGTTTCAATTCATTACTTTTGCATGTATTAGAAATCCATAATCAAATTACTATGCAATTGAAATACGGAATGAATCCGAATCAGGATTTTGCCGAAGTTACAGCTCCCAACAATTCGTTTGAAGTATTAAACGGGAAGCCCAGCGTTATCAATGTGCTCGACGCTCTAAATTCGTGGCAACTGGTAAAAGAAGCCAGCGAATGTTTACACAAAAAAGTTGCTACATCGTTTAAGCATGTTACGCCCTCTGGTGTTGGGGTTGGTTCTGTTTTAAGCGAAAAAGAAAAGCAGGCTTACCTGGTAAAAATTGAAGCTTCGGAGCTTGCTTCGTCGTATATCAAAGCTCGCGGTGTTGACCGGCTGGCTTCGTTTGGCGATTTTATAGCTCTTAGCAGCGAGATTGATGTTGAAACGGCCAGGATTATTAAAAGCGAAGTATCGGATGGCATTATTGCACCGGCATACAAGCCCGAAGCACTGAATATTCTGAAAGAAAAGAAAAAGGGAAACTATGTAATTTTCCAAATCGATGCAGCTTACACCCCACCCGAAATTGAATCGAGAGAGATTTTTGGGATAACCATCCGTCAAAAAAGAAACGACTTAAAAATCACTAAAGATTTTTTAAAAAACGTGGTTACAAAAACCAATCAACTGAGCGATTCGGTTATTGATGACCTGCTTTTGGGAATGATTACGCTGAAATACACCCAATCGAATTCACTTTGTGCTGTTTATAAGGGACAGGTAATTGGCATTGGTTCAGGACAGCAATCGCGTATTTTATGCTCCGGCCTGGCTTTAAGCAAAGCAAATGTCTGGCATCAGAAACAACAGCTCGATTACTCGTTTTTAGACAACATGAAGGGTTTGAAACGTACCGATACAGACCAGATTATTGAGCAGGAGCGGGAAAAACAATTTGGCAATAAAATTATGCTGAATGAGCTTGATGGTGTTTGTTTAATATCAGACGGATTTTTTCCACAAAAAGATAATATCGAACTGGCTTACCAGTATGGCGTTAAATTTATTGCTTCGCCTATGGGATCGATACGCGACCAGGAAATAATTGACACAGCCGACAAATATGGCATTACGTTTATCAATACAGGAGTGCGCTTATTTCACCATTAATGTCAACAAAAATCCGCAAAACACTTCTGTCGAAATGCTTTGCGGATTTTTTTTCTTGCTTCAAACGTGTTATTTTTTAGTTACTAAAAACCAACTCGTTATCTTCAACATCAACCACTACGGGCTTTTCTTTATCGAGTGTTCCGGCCAGTATTTTTTTCGACAAATCGTTTAGTACATATTGCTGTAACACCCGTTTTACGGGTCGAGCTCCGTACTGAGGGTCGAAACCTACCGAAGCAATCCAATCGACAGCTTTTTCTGATATTTCAATTTTTACCTTTTGTTTTTCGAGCCGTTGGGCAATCAAATTGAACTGCAAACGCACAATGTCGTGAATTTCGTTGCGTCCAAGCGGCAAAAACATAATGGTATCATCAATTCGGTTCAGAAACTCGGGTCGTATGGTTTTTTTCAGTAGTTCGAATACCTGCATACGTGCCTGCTCGTAACGTTCGTAACGGTTACTTTCGGTAATTCCTTCGAAAGTTTGTTGTATGAGCTGCGAACCAATATTCGAAGTCATAATAATTACCGTATTCGTAAAGTTTACATGCCGACCTTTGTTATCGGTTAGTCGGCCATCATCAAGTACTTGCAGCAGCACGTTAAACACATCGGGGTGTGCTTTTTCAATTTCGTCGAAAAGCACCACCGAATACGGTTTGCGGCGTACAGCTTCGGTTAACTGTCCCCCCTCGTCGTAACCCACGTATCCCGGAGGCGAACCAATAAGCCGGGTTACCGAAAATTTTTCCTGGTACTCGCTCATGTCAATACGAGTCATCATATTTTCATCGTCGAACATGTATTCGGCCAGAGCCTTAGCCAACTCGGTTTTACCAACACCTGTTGTTCCCATAAAAATAAACGAACCAATAGGGCGTTTTTCGTCCTGTATACCGGCGCGGCTTCGGCGTACTGCATCGGCAACAGCAGCAATCGCTTCTTTTTGCCCGACTACCCTTTTCGACAGTTCTTCGTCGAGGTGTAAGAGTTTTTCGCGTTCGCTTTCGAGCATTTTCGATACCGGAATACCGGTCCATCGGCTTACCACTTCGGCAATATCGTCGGCATCGACTTCTTGTTTTACCAACGAACTTTTTTTCTGTTTCTCTTCGAGCTCGGCTTGCAGTTTCACTATTTCCTCTTCGGCTTTTTTAATTGCGCCATACCGAATCTCGGCTACTTTGCCATAATCGCCGGCACGTTCGGCTTGCTCGGCCTGGAGCTTGTAATCTTCGATATCCTGTTTGTTTTTCTGAATACCGTCAATCAGTCGTTTTTCGGTTTCCCACTCGGCACGATAGCGCGAACGTTCTTCCTGCAAGTTTGCCAGTTGCTCTTCGATGCCTTTGAGTTTCGATTTATCGTTCTCGCGCTTAATGGCTTCGCGCTCAATTTCGAGCTGCATTATTTTGCGTTCAACTTCGTCGAGCTGTTGCGGTACCGAATCGATTTCGAGGCGTAATTTTGCCGCAGCCTCATCTACCAGGTCGATGGCTTTATCGGGCAAAAAACGTTCGGTAATGTAGCGTTTCGACAGCTCAACAGCAGCAATCATCGCTTCGTCTTTAATCCGCACCTTGTGGTGATTTTCGTATCGTTCTTTTAAACCTCGTAAAATCGATATTGAACTCAGAATATCGGGCTCGTCAACCATAACCTGCTGAAAGCGGCGTTCGAGAGCCTTATCTTTTTCAAAATATTTTTGATATTCGTTCAGCGTAGTTGCTCCAATAGCGCGCAAATCGCCACGGGCAAGTGCCGGTTTCAAAATGTTGGCAGCGTCCATGGCTCCTTCGCTTTTTCCGGCTCCAACCAAGGTGTGAATCTCGTCGATAAAAAGAATGATTTCGCCATTGGCTTTAACCACCTCGTTAACCACCGATTTTAATCGCTCTTCGAACTCGCCTTTATATTTTGCACCGGCCACTAAAGCTCCCATATCGAGCGAAAAAATCAATTTCGATTTAAGGTTTTCGGGTACATCGCCTTTAAAAATACGTTGAGCCAAGCCCTCGGCAATAGCGGTTTTACCGGTTCCAGGCTCGCCAATTAAAATTGGGTTGTTTTTTGTGCGTCGCGAAAGAATTTGCAACAAACGCCGTATTTCATCGTCGCGGCCAATCACGGGGTCGAGTTTTCCCCGTCGTGCCTGCTCAACCAGGTTAATAGCAAAACGCCCCAACGAGTTAAATTTATCTTCGGCCGATTCGCTGTCAACTTTTGCTCCTTTACGTAATTCGTCGATTGCAGCACGCAATTCCTTTTTGGTCATTCCGCTGTCTTTCATCAAACGAGCTGTTTCGTCGCCGGCATCGAGCAAGCCAAGCAGTATATGCTCAACCGAAACATATTGGTCGCCCATATCCGAAGCATATTTTATGGCTTTTTGTACAGCGGTATTTGCCGCACTCGACAAATAAGGCTGGGCACCACTCACTTTAGGATAGTGCTCAACCATTTTATCGAGTGCCATATTTAAATTCGACTGGCTGATGCCCAGTTTGTTGAATAAAAATTTACTCACATTATCGGCCACTTGTTGCAAAGCTTTTAAAACATGGCCGGTTTCAATGGCCTGCTGACCGTTAGCCGCTGCAATTTGTGCAGCCTGGTTAATGGTATCGCGGCCTTTTATGGTAAAATTGTTCAGGTTCATATCAACTGTATTTTTAAAGTTGTTTTCAAATTGTATTTAAAACTCGTAAAAACCTAAGTCAAAAATACAGCCAACAGTATCAACCTGAAATAAAGTCAGTTATAGATATTGGATTAAGGACAATTTGTACATATTTTAAGCTGTAGTAATGAAAAAAAGTCAGGTTTCAGCTTTAGGGCTATTTATGGATAGCTTCGTTTTGCTCTTCTTCATTTTTGATGTTCTCTTCGAGTTTTTTTATGAGTTCATCAGCTTTTTTAATGGACTGTTTTAACTTTTCACTTTCAACTTTACTATTTGTAGTTTTTAGTCTTTCCTTTTTTCCCACATTACTTTGAATAATATCCTGCAGATGTTCTTTTTTCTTTTCAATCGCTTCCGATTTTGTGGCTTCATCGAAAATTAAATCTTCAGGAGCTTTTGAATCAACATTTTCAGCTTCAGTTTCAATTTCGATGTGTTTAGGAATAAAAATCTGTTCGTCAACACGACGTTGATTTACAAAATTAGGCGATACTATCTCGATTTTGTATTGATGCAATAAGTCCATTACCTTACCGTTTAGCAAAGAATTTGTCGAAAAAAACTTGTTGCTATCGTCGAGAAAACCATGAATTTTGTAGCAAACTGAAAAATCGTCTAGCTGTGTAATGTACACGTATGGATCGGATAGTCCGGCTTCGTTGGCAGCTTTAATTAGAGCTTCTTCAATTTTCGTACGCGACACATCGTATCCTAAAGAAACGGTAGTCGAAATAACCGTATTGGTTTTTCGTGTTAATTTTACAGGATGAGTTGCTACATAGAGGTTGGGTAAGGTAACAAAATTGCTGTCTTCTAATTGAATTTCGGTATGAAATGCACTTCGTCGGGTAACCCGTCCTTGTATATCGCCAATGCGTATCAGGTCGCCATTTCTGAACCGATTCATCGAATTATTCATCAGTCCGGCTATCAGGTTTCCCAAAATGGTTGTTGAGCTAAGAGCTATGCCGGCGCTAATAACAATTCCGAGGAAGCTTAAAATGTTACCTTTCAAACTTTTGTCAATTGGTAGCGACAAAATAAATACCAAACCGCCAATTAAAACCGTTGTAAAAGCAATGGTGCGTTTAGCCACATTCCCAGACCATTTTAACGATTTAATTCGATTAAAAGCCCATGAGTTAAATACTAAAATCGCAAAAACGATAATAACAACGATAGCCGGTTCGGCCAAGCTTTGAAAGATGCTAATTACATAGTCCATAGCGATAAATTTTAGGTAATATAAGCAAAAAAAAGGCACCCAATGAAGGTGCCTTTATCAAAATATTTTATTTTCTATTTAGGCTTTTTCAAGCTTCAACGTTTCAGAAACACGATCGCACACTTCGGTAGGACCAAAATATTGAATTGGACCAGGGTAAACAAAATCAGTTTTTACCGCCCATTCATCACGTTTCGAAGCAAAATAAGTAAATGGTTTACCATTTAGTTCAACCAATGCTTTTTGGATAACTGGTTTCATATGTCCATGTCGGCGTTCCATATTCATCATCATGGTAATAGGTACACCACCGGCAATCCATTGGTCGGCTGGTGCAGTTGTATTACGAACCGACGACATGTACCCAGTTTTGCCATTGGCAATTAACGACGATGCGTTGTAGCCCAGCGAATAACAATAATCAGCATCGAAATTCGATGGTGCAGCACAACGTCCTTCGTAACCAAAAAAGTGATTTTGAGAGCCAAACTTACCATTGAATTTATTTTCTAATTTACGCTCATTCAGTTCAGCTTCAACCATTTCGATGAGTAATTTCTCCGTTTCAATTTTCGAAACCTGAACGTTTCCATGTGGGTCACGGTCGAGTGTAAGCTGGTTAGCAATACCTTCGGGTAACGAGCGGAAAACCACCGATGAAGAAGGCGAAAGTTTTTCGGCCACCCAATCAACACGGTGCGACTTCTTAACATGAGAAAAGGCCTGGGCTGTAGCAGTTCCTTCGGCCAGCAGTTCGTTTAACTCGTTAATTAATGTTTTCATTTCGGGAATAAACTCAATTAAGCCTTCGGGAATAAGAGCGACTCCAAAGTTATAACCATTTTCAGCGCGTTTAGCAATTACATCGGCAATGCCATCCACTATTTCGCTAAGTGTTTGTTTTTTTTCGGCAACTTCTTCCGATATCAAACAAATATTGGGTTGTGTTTGCAGGGCACATTCAAGTGCAATGTGCGAAGCCGAACGCCCCATTAATTTGATAAAGTGCCAGTATTTTTTGGCTGAATTGGCATCACGCATAATGTTGCCAATCAATTCAGAATAAACTTTACAGGCTGTATCAAAACCAAATGATGTTTCAATCATTTCGTTTTTTAAATCGCCATCAATTGTTTTGGGACATCCGATTACCTGAACGCCGGCATCTTTGCTTTTATAATATTCAGCTAACACACAGGCGTTGGTGTTCGAATCGTCGCCGCCAATAACCACAACGGCATTAATATTTAGTTTTTTGCAGTTTTCGAGCCCTTGGTCAAATTGTTCTTCTTCTTCGAGTTTGGTACGTCCTGAGCCAATAATGTCGAAGCCTCCGGTATTACGATAAGCATCAATAATATCGCCGGTTAATTCAACAATGTCGTTTTTGATAAAACCATCGGGACCACCTTTGAAACCATACAGTTTATTTTCGGGGTTCAATGCTTTTAATCCATCGTATATTCCCGAAATAACGTTGTGACCACCGGGTGCTTGTCCTCCCGACAAAATAACTCCTACATTAAGAACCGTGCTATCGATCTTTTCGCTCGATGCTTCAAAAGTAATTAAAGGTAAGCCATAGGTGTTGGGAAACAATTCTTTAATAGCAGCTTGATCGGCTACCGACTGAGTTGCTTTTCCTTCAACAACTTTTACATTTCCTTTTAATGCGTTGGGTAATTTAGGCTGATAAGAAGCCCTCTCTTTTTGTAATGCACTAATTGCCATTGTTTTATGTTTTTAATGTTTTGGTTAATCAAAATCGTATTAAAGTATTCCTGCATAAAAATAAAACGGGAAATTTAAGCCGATTAGCATAACAAAACTATATAAATGACTAATAATCTATAAATTAAACAGGGCTAAATTGATTTGTTAAAACAAAATTTAATCATTTATTAGCATTCGATTAGCTGGTGAAAAAGTCGAACACATTACCAATGGTCGATGTGCGGCCTTTATACAATTCGGTATATCCACATCGACGGCACGATATTATCGTGAATTTTTTATTCTGAACATCAAAAATTTTTGCCAGGGCGCCACCTGTTGCGCGCATTTGATCTACTTCGTATTCGCGATTACCACATTTTGGGCATACGTACTGTTGGTTTTGCATATTTTTTGGTTTTATTGATAAAATATTTGATTTTTAAATAATTTCAATTCTATTGATTTGTAATCAACACACACAAATCATTACACTAATAGATTGCAAAAAGCCGGTAATTTTTAAGTTACCGGCTTTTTAGTTCAATCTGATTGTCCATCACTAATTTTGTATCATTTCTATCGTTCCCTGACTTTTGGTTTCCATGATGTAATGAGCACGGGCAAAAGCCATAATTGTATTTACACTGTTTTCGGGTGCTTTATATACAACACCGGAATCGATATTCTCGGTGAAATCAGTGTTTTTTGTATGTAATAATTGGGTAGAACGAAAATGATTTAGATAAAAGGTAAAAAATTTCTTCATAGGCACATTTTTCAATTTGTTTATTTGAAAAACGAACCTGCAGACGAAAAAGTATATACCAATTCTAAAAATTTACATTTTTGTTAAAACTAATTGTTTCTCGTTAATGAGTTTTCTCAAATTAATTAAAGCATAACGCATTCGCCCCAAGGCTGTATTTATGCTAACCCCGGTTTGTTCGGCAATTTCTTTGAAACTCATGTCCTGGTAGTGACGCATCATAACTACTTGTTTCTGATCATCGGGTAATTGTTCCACCAATCCTTTTACATCGTTTAAAATTTGTTCGTTGATGATCACATCTTCGATGTTCTCGTCTGAAAACTTCGATGAGTTAAACAAATCATACTCCGATGCGTCGTTTGAATAAGTATTCATATTTTTTTCGCGACGATAGTGGTCGATAATTAGATTATGGGCAATTCGCATTACCCACGAAGCGAAACGACCATTATCGGTGTACCTTCCGGTTTTTAACGAACGAACAACTTTTATGAATGCATCCTGAAAAATATCTTCAGCCAAATGATGATTCTTTACCGTAACCAAAATGTAGGTGAAAATTTTGTCTTTGTATCGATTAATGAGTACCTCAAGTGAAGAAAAATCACCATCAACATAGGATTGTATCAACTCATTATCGCTCAGATTTTGTCTGTCGATCATTACCTTTATTATTTAAGTTAATTTAAGGTAGAGTTGTATCGATAAGTTTTCTCCTATTGTTTAAATGGTGTTACAAAATGTTAACTTTGCTTCAAAAATAGGTATTTTTTACAAACAAGCAAATATTTTACTGTTAAATGTCAGGAAAATCGATTTTCAACAATTACATTCATATAAAAGGAGCCCGACTTCACAATCTTAAAAATATTGAACTTAAAATACCCCGAAACCAATTTGTGGTAATTACCGGAGTATCGGGCTCGGGTAAGTCAACTCTTGCTTTTGATACATTATATGCCGAAGGGCAACGACGTTATGTAGAAAGCCTTTCGTCGTATGCCCGCCAGTTTTTAGGACGAATAAATAAGCCCGAGGTAGATTTTATTAAAGGAATTCCGCCTGCCATTGCAATTGAGCAAAAAGTTAACACCCGCAATCCTCGATCGACGGTTGGAACTTCAACCGAAATATACGACTATCTCAAATTGTTATTTTCAAGGGCAGGCAAAACAATTTCGCCGGTTTCGGGCAACGAAGTCAAGAAACAAGATGTGAGCGATGTGGTCGATTATCTGCTGTCGTTTCCGGTAAAAACCAAAGCGCTGGTACTTGCTCCGTTAAAAACATACCATAGCCGTAAGCTGGAAGATGAACTTGGAATTTTATTTCAGCAAGGTTTCACTCGTCTCGAATCGAAGGGGCAAATATTGAAAATTGATTCGGCTGAAGCCATCGAAGAAATACAAAAAAACCAGAACACGTTAAATATTGTCATCGATCGGATTTCGATTGATACCGACGACGACAGTAAAAGTCGTTTTGCCGACTCGGTTCAGGCTGCTTTTAATGAAGGCCATGGACTATGCATCATTAAAATTTATGCTGAAGATCAACTTATTGAAAAAATCTTTTCGCATCGGTTTGAGCTTGATGGAATATTGTTTGACGAACCCAGCCTCGACATGTTCAGCTTTAATAATCCAATTGGAGCTTGCCCGCGTTGCGAAGGCTATGGCAAAGTGATTGGAATTGATGAAGATCTAGTTATTCCGAACAAAAATTTATCGGTTTACGACGATGCAGTTGCCTGTTGGAAAGGTGAAAAGATGTCGGAATGGAAAACCGAATTGATAAATCATGCATCGAAATTTGATTTTCCGATTCATAAACCTTACCGCCAATTAACACCGGCTCAACAAAAGCTTCTCTGGACCGGAAATCAATATTTTCATGGTTTAAACGATTTTTTTGCCTACCTCGAATCGAACAGCTATAAAATTCAGTACCGGGTAATGATGGCTCGTTACAGGGGGAAAACAACTTGTCCGGATTGCGGTGGGTCAAGATTGAAAAAAGAAGCCGGCTATGTTAAAATTAGTGGCAAATCTATTCAGGAACTTGTGTTGATGCCGGTATATCAACTTCGTCAGTTTTTTGATCAAGTTCAATTCGACAGCCATCAACAAAAAATAACCGAACGTTTGCTTCGCGAAATCAACAATCGTTTGTCTTATTTATGCGATGTAGGTTTGGGGTATCTAACTTTAAACCGGCTTTCCTCTACCCTTTCGGGCGGCGAATCGCAACGCATAAACCTGGCTACTTCGTTGGGAAGTGGTTTGGTTGGTTCACTTTATATTCTTGATGAACCAAGTATCGGACTTCATTCGCGCGACACTCAGCGCTTGCTTAAGGTATTGATAAAGTTGCGCGATTTGGGGAATACCGTAGTGGTTGTTGAACATGACGAAGAAATAATTCGGGCAGCCGACCAGGTGCTCGACATAGGACCACGAGCTGGAGTTCATGGTGGTGAAATTATGTTTTACGGAACCCAACACGATTTAACACTAGATGAAAAAAGCCTTACAGCTGCCTATTTGAATCAACGCGCATTAATTCCCGTTCCGAAAATCCGTCGAAAATGGAATAATTATATTGAACTGTTTGGAGCTCGTGAGAATAACCTTCAAAATATTGATGTAAAAATACCGCTTAACATCATGACCGTAGTAAGCGGAGTAAGTGGTTCGGGTAAATCGTCGCTTGTAAAGCAAGTACTCTATCCGGCATTGGCAAAGCGTTTTGGCCAATATGGTGAACAAACAGGAAAACACGATCAACTCTCAGGCGATATTCACTTATTGCATGCCATCGAATTTGTTGACCAGAACCCAATTGGCAAATCATCGCGTTCGAACCCGGTAACCTATATTAAAGCATACGACGAAATTCGCGCACTATTTTCCCGTCAACAGGCCGCTAAAGTGCTTGGGCTAAAACCATCGCATTTCTCATTCAACGTTGATGGCGGGCGTTGCGACGAATGCCAGGGCGAAGGCCAAATCAAAGTCGAAATGCAATTTATGGCCGATATTTACTTAACCTGCGAAAGCTGTGGTGGTAAGCGATTTAAAGAAGATATACTGGAAGTAAAATATCAGGGACACAGTATTTACGATATTTTAGAGTTAAGCGTTGACGAAGCTATTGATTTATTTGGGAAAAGCAATAAAAACGGCGAAGCGAAAATTGCCGCCAGGTTAAAACCCTTACAAGATGTAGGACTGGGCTATATAAAGCTGGGGCAGGCATCAAACACCTTGTCGGGTGGCGAGAGTCAACGTGTTAAACTGGCTTCGTTTTTAGCTAAAGAAAAAGAAGAGCATACCTTGTTTATTTTCGACGAACCAACAACCGGTTTGCATTTTCACGATATTGATACCTTGCTTAAATCGCTGAATGCACTGATTGATCGTGGACATACTGTTTTAATTGTTGAACACAACCTCGAAATTATTAAATCGGCCGACTGGGTTATAGACATGGGGCCCGAAGGTGGAGATAAAGGAGGACAAGTGGTATTTGAAGGCACCCCCGAAAATTTAATATTATCCAACAACTCACATACTGGTAAATCATTAAAAAATAAGCTATAACTTGCTACAAAAGTTTTTCTTTGCTGTCTATTAATTCGGCCAAACGTACTTGTTCTTTTCGGAAAAAATAGGTTACGATAATAGCCGAAATAATACTTGCAACCGGCATCGACAGCCATACACCATCGAGGCCAAAATAACGAGGAAGGATAATCAACATTGGAATAAGCACGATAACCTGCCGCAGCAACGAAATAAACATGGCTAATTTTGCATTGCCTGTTGATTGGAAATAATTTCCCATTACCACCTGAAATCCAATAAGAAATACAACCGACATAGCAATACGTAAACCTCGGGTGCCGATTTCATATAAACGAATATCGGAATCGTTAAACATTTTAACAATGGCACCCGGAAAAGCCTGAACTACAATAAAGCCAAGTACTGCTATAATTGAACCAAACACAATACCCTTATACAAGGTTTCTTTTACCCTTTCGAAATTTCGGGCACCAAAATTGAAACCAATTATAGGCTGAATGGCCATGTTTACAGCTACCACCGACATTAAAATCATTTGCGATATGCTCATTACAATACCATTAGCTGCAACAGCAATATCGTTTCCATACTTTACAAGTTGAGTATTTAACATGCCCTGAACAAAACTTGCTGCAATTTGCATGGCAAAAGGAGCCATTCCAATTGAAACAATATCCCAAACGATAGATGATTTGAGATGCATATAACTAAATCGTAATTTGACCAGTGAGTTTCCATTAAGAAAATGAAATAATACCCACACGGCCATAAGCAACATTGAAAAAACCGTAGCCAAAGCAGCTCCTTTTACCCCCATATTGAAACCCAAAATAAAAATGGCATCAAAAACGATGTTGCTACCGGCACTAATAAGCATTGTAAACATTGCAATCTTAGCATTCCCTTCGCTTCGTACAACGTTATTAAGCGAAAAACCAACTACTTGAAAAATAATACCCGGTAGCAAAAAAAGTAAATATTCGTCGGCATACTGAAGCGTTTCTTTTGTTGCGCCAAATATTTGCAGCAAATAATCTTTAGTGAAATACACCGCAACTGTTATAAAAACCGAAACAAGCAACATCATTGTAAAACCATTTCCCAGGGTTCGCTCAGCCATTTCATGCTTGTTTTCACCCAAACGGATGGAAACCTGAACACCGGTTCCAACACCAAAAAGCATCCCGAATGCCATAAAAATGAGCATTATCGGAAAAATAATGCTTAAGCCCGAAAGAGCCTCTGCTCCCACAACCTGTCCGATAAAAATTCTATCAATAATGTTATACAGCGCACTAACCGACACACTGATGAATGCCGGCCAATAAAATTTCTTAATTAAAAGGCCTATTTTTTCGTTTCCTAATTCGTGTGTTCTTCTCATTCGATTACTTTTGCAGGGTAAAAAGGCAAAGAAAAGAATTAATTACAATCCATACACAAACACATCAAACAAGTATATGTTTGAAACAGGAATGGATTATGATATAAAAACAATCGAAATGAATAAAAAAACCGACGATACAATTATTAAACGCTTGTATTCCGATAATTTGACTCAAATTAACCTGGCACTCGATGCCATAAGCGAGCATGGCAACAGTGCCTACATTTCAATGCTAATCGATGTTTTAAATCAATCTGCTGATGAAATGGTGCAGGAAAGAATTTTGAAAATATTATCCGAAATAAAACATCGCGACGCAGTGCCTGAGCTCATAAAAGCCATCGAAAATGAAAAATATCTATCGATACAAGAATCGCTTTTAAGAGTGTGTTGGGAAAACGGTCTCGATTTTAGTAATTATTTCGAAACGTTAATCAACATTGTTATTAACGGAGCGTACATGAACGCATTTGAGGCCTTTACTATTATTGAGAACAACGATGGAACCATATCTTCAACTTCGGCTCAAGAACACCTGGATAAGCTTAACGAAGCTTTAGAGAATGCATCGACAGACCTTGCTGTACTTATAAATTATGTAATTGATTATTTGCCGCAGATTACCAGTAAGTAACTATTTACTCAATAAATTAATATCACGCAAAAGCAATTCGCGGTACGATTTTCCAATGGGTAGAGATTGAAGCCCTTCGTGAGTTTTAACTTCGATGGTATTTGTTTTTATGAATTCAATTTTACGTCGGTTTACGATGTACGATCGATGTATTCTGAAAAATTTATCCTCAGGCAATTGATCCATAATGGCCTTCATGGTAAAATGAATGGTGTAGCAATCGTCGTAGGTATAAACCACGATATAATTTTCCATGGCTTCAACCCAAATTACATCGTCGTAGCTTAATCGTTTGAGACTGGCATTGTTGCGAATAAAAAAATCTTCTTTTGAACTAGATGAAGGCAACATCTCTTCGCGCAATCGGCTTAATGCCTTTTCGGTTGCTTTTAAAAACCGTACATAAGTAACCGGCTTTAATAAGTAATCGGTTACATCGTATTCGATGGCATCGAGTGCATATTTTTCTTTTGATGAAACAACTACAATTTGAACCGGATGGTCACCAATCGATTGCATAAATTCGACACCGTTCATATCGGGCATTTCGATGTCGAGAAAAATAACGTCGATTTCTTCTTCGTCCTTCTTCAGAAAATTTATAGCATCAATTGCATTCGAGAATGAAAAATATTGGTCGAGTAAATCTGTTTTCTCAACAAATTTTTCCAGTAATTTTCTCGAAAGCTTATCATCATCAATAATCAAACAATTCATAATTATGCAATCTTAATCCTGCCAAATGTAATTAAATTAAATATTTAATAAAAGAAAAAAAGCAATTCAAATCATTTTGTATTCAAAAAATTATTAACAATGCTTTCACCACCTTTAATCGATTTTTTTAACCAGCTAATTATTAGTTTATTTTGTTCTGCTTCACTTAACTGCCAATCGACTTTACTATTTCTTAATTTAAGAGTAAGATGATGTAATATTATTGCTGCTGAAACTGAAATATTAAAGCTTTCGGTAAAGCCAAACATGGGAATTTTCAAAAACTCATCGGCATTTTGCTTTACAATATCCGAAATACCATTTAATTCTGTTCCAAAAACAAGGGCAAATTTTCCTTTTTCAAAGTTGAAATTTTCAAGCGAAACATCATTTTCGTGGGGAGTAGTAGCTACAATTCGATAGTCTTTTTCTTTCAATGCATTTAAAGCTTCCAGTGTATTATTATCGTTGCTGTTATAGTGTTTAATATTTAACCATTTCGAAGCTCCTAATGCAACCTTCGGATTAACATCAAATTCATTTCGGTTTTCGATTACGTGTACGTTTTGTATGCCAAAACAGTCGCAGGTTCGCAAAACAGCACTGGCATTTTGGCTTTGATAAATATCTTCGAGTACCACAGTGATGTATTTCGTTCTGTTTGCTATCACTTTTTGAAACAGCGACCATCGATTTTGAGTCAGATACTTCGATAAACTTTGAATAAGTTCATTTTCCATCCGCAAAAATTTCTGCTAAAATAAAAAAGGGAGAACAAAATTATGCCCTCCCCTGAAAGAATTTTTTCAATCATTTTAAACGCTTTCAGCAAGTTCGCTTCCAGGTTTAAATTTCACAACAGATTTAGCTGGAATTTGAATTTCCTTACCAGTTTGAGGATTACGTCCAATTCTGGCACTTCTTTTTGATACAGAGAAGGAACCAAATCCTACTAATGCTACACGATCGCCAGATTTTAAGGCTTCGCCAGTAGCTTCAATAAATGCATCCAATGATTTTTTTGCGTCAGCTTTAGTTAGGCCTGATTTTGAAGCCATAGCATCGATTAATTGAGCTTTATTCATAAGTCGAAATTTAAGGGTTATAAAAAACTTCTTTAACTCTCACAAATATATCGTTTTTACGGAGCTTTCCAAACGCAAGCCAGAAAAAATATTTGTAAAAAACCAGAAAAACAGGGGCATCCATCGTTTTTTGTCTTTTTTTTATAATTGAAAGGCAATATCTAAACTGGACGTATAAACCACTATATCAGATATATACGGGCATGCATTGTGTCTATTTTGTTCGGTTTCGCTGGTGTGTTCTGATTTTAAGTACTTTAAAGAAAATAGAAGTATGAAAGGTCAAAAACGCCTTCGAAATCCCCTAAAAATAGTTGTTGATATTTTTGGGAGAATAAAAAAATCATCTATTTTTGCATCGCATTTGACCAAAACGCTATGTTTTAAGCACGTTTTGAAAGATTTTTGGAGAGATGGCAGAGTGGTCGAATGCGGCGGTCTTGAAAACCGTTGACCGTGCGAGCGGTCCG
>JAFGGY010000076.1 GCA_016930365.1 Prolixibacteraceae bacterium
AGTATTAATAATTATGAACGTATCGGGAGTTGAACCGTTGACCTTCCCGAATGCTATCGGGACGCTCTAGCCAACTGAGCTAATCCCTACTATTAATTCACAAATGCGCTGCAAATATATAATTTTTTCTGAAATCTAAAATTTGTACTACTAAAAATTCAAAATGGATTAGTTTTTGATATATCGATAACGAACTGTTCTGTTGGCAACGTTATTCAGTACTGTATTTCAGCCTCGTTTGTCTGTTTGTCTTTTTTGCAGTAATAAGCATGCAGATGGATTTCTTCATTAATGTAAATGGAGCAATTTTGAGATATATTTAGTCTTAGCTGCTCTATTTCGAGAATAAATAACGAAAAAAATACATGTTATGGAACTTAAAAAAACACTGAAAGCCGATCTTGAAAACAAGCGAAACATTTTTATCCAGATTGGGTTAGTGGTTTCTTTGGGTATTGTTTTAAGTGCTTTTAGCTTCAATAGTACTGTAAAGCCAGCGTCATCGTTGGGTGATATTGAAACACAGGAAATTGAAGACGAGCATATTCAAGTAACCCGTCAGGATGAGATCAAACCACCACCACCGCCACCGCCACCTAAAGTGGTAGAGCTTATTGTTATTGTAGAAAACAACGTTGATATCGATGAAGAATTTGAATTTATATCTACCGAGGTTGACGATAAAACGATTATTGATGCAGTATTTTCAATTAAAGATGAGTTGAATGATGAAGATGATGATGTGCCATTTACAATTGTTGAGAAAAACCCTGAATTTCCAGGTGGAGACTTGGCTCTGTTGAAGTATATCAGCGATCATATCGATTATCCGGCTATTGCTATTGAAAATGGCATTCAAGGTAAGGTTTTTGTAAAATTTGTGGTTGAAAAAGATGGAAGTATTTCCAATGCAACCATAATACGTGGTGTTGACCCATCGCTTGATAAAGAAGCACTAAGGGTGATTAACAGCCTGCCAAAGTGGAAACCTGGCGAACAAAGAGGAAAACCGGTAAAGGTTTTTTTTAATATGCCAATAAACTTTCAATTGCAGTAAAGCAGTAAATACAAATGACTAATAAATATCCTGACTTGGCTATTGGCTACAAAGCCAGGATGTTTATTTGTAACACGTTTGTCGGAGTTTTCTTGCAAAAACTATATATACGAATGGTGATTGATAAATAATAAGAAACGACCGGAACAAGGGCCGAAACGAAGTTTTTTAAGCCTTATATGTCTGTAAGTTTTTCCCAATTGCAATAAAAAAACAAACAGATGGATTTTTTTCAGAATGTAAATAGGGCAATTCTAAGATATTTTATAACTTTAGCCGCTCTAATATTGAGAATAAATTAACGAATAAAAATACAAATTTATGGAACTTAAAAAGACACCAAAAGCTGATCTTGAAAACAAACGTAACATTTTCATTCAGATTGGATTGGTGGTTTCTTTGGGTATTGTTCTTACTGCTTTTAGCATCAATAGTACTGTAAAGTCGGCTTCATCTTTGGGTGATCTGGAAGCACAGGAAATTGAGGACGAAGTAGTTCCAATTACTCGTCAGGAAGAAATCAAACCACCACCACCACCACCACCACCAAAAGTGGTTGAGGTTATTACTATAGTTGAAGACGACGTTGAAATTGAGGAAGAATTCGAATTTGAATCAACCGAGGCCGACGATGCGACAATCATTGATGCCGTTCCTGTTATTGAAGATGATTCGGATGATGATGGTAGTAACGAGGTATTTGCCATTGTTGAAGAAATGCCCCAATTTCCGGGTGGAGATATGGCATTGCTGAAGTATATCAGCGACCATATGGATTACCCGACCATTGCAGTTGAGAATGGCATACAAGGTAAGGTTTATGTATATTTTGTAATTGATGAGAACGGAAACGTTACCAATGCATCCATAGCACGTGGTGTTGACCCATCGCTCGATAAAGAAGCACTAAGGGTTATTAACTCACTGCCGAAGTGGAAGCCAGGGAAACAAAGAGGAAAACCTGTAAAGGTTTCCTATAATGTTCCTATTAATTTCCAGTTACAATAAAAACACGTAACGCATATAAAATATCCTGGTTCGGCTACGGCAGAGCCAGGATATTTATGTTTATATACTTTTTTATATGAGTGAAGATAGAACCATAATGCAAGAAACAGCCGTATTGGTTGGACTGATAAGTAAGGAGCAAGACGAGCAAAAAGCTCGAGAATACATTGATGAACTTGAGTTTTTGGCTAAAACAGCCGGAGCTAAAGTGGAAACAAAGTTCTTTCAGCGTCTTGAAGTACCCAATACAGTTACCTTTGTTGGTTCTGGAAAGCTGGAAGAAATATCGAACTATGTTAAAGTTCATGAAGTAGATACCCTGATTTTTGATGATGAACTGACTCCTACGCAACTTCGGAATATCGAAAAACGGGTAGAATGCAAAGTGCTTGACCGTACCAATTTAATTCTCGATATTTTTGCTTCGCGTGCTCAAACTGCTTATGCAAAAACGCAGGTTGAATTGGCACAACTACAATACACCCTGCCAAGGCTAACCCGCATGTGGACTCACCTCGAGCGACAAAAAGGAGGTATCGGTATGCGTGGCCCCGGTGAAACACAGATTGAAACCGACAGACGAATCATTCTTACCAAGATATCGAGACTAAAAGAGCAACTCAAAAAAATTGACAGGCAAATGAATACCCAGCGTAAAAACAGGGGTAATCTTGTACGAGTAGCTTTAATTGGCTATACCAATGTGGGTAAGTCAACTATGATGAATTTATTGACAAAATCGGAGGTCTTTGCCGAAGATAAGTTGTTTGCAACACTTGACACAACAGTTCGTAAAATGGTTATCGGAAGCCTGCCTTTTTTACTTACCGATACCGTGGGCTTTATACGTAAATTACCTCACGGTTTAGTCGAATCGTTTAAATCGACCCTCGATGAAGTGCGCGAAGCCGATATTTTAATTCATATAGCCGATATTTCGCATCAGGGATTCGAGGAACAGATATCAACCGTTAATCAAACGCTCGAAGAGATTGAAGCCTCCAATAAACCCACTATCTATGTTTTTAATAAAATTGATGCATTTTCTTACGAAGAAAAAGACGAAGATGATTTAAGTGAAAAATCGAAAAAGAACTGGACTTTGCAAGAGTGGAAAAACAGTTGGATGGCTAAAAACAATACACCGTCCATTTTTGTGTCGGCCAAAGAGAAAACCAATATCGAAGAATTAAAAAAGATGCTTTACGATCAGGTGAAGGAAATACATGTAACCCGGTTTCCTTTTAACGACTTCCTATACGCGCCCGAATTTGATGAATTGTAAGCTTAAGGTTCAAAGAAAATTGAACCAAGTTGTTCGACTTCGGCAGTATCGGTGCAGTTTTTTAGCAATTCTTTTACACTATGTTTTAGTACCGGGTGTAAATAGTCGGGGGCTATTTCGGCAAGCGGCTCTAAAACAAATTTACGTTTGTGCAAAAGAGGATGAGGAATAATGAGAGTATCTTTTTTTATAATATCGTTGTTGTAAAACAGAATGTCAATATCAATAGGGCGCGATTCGTAGCTGCTATTTAATGTTTGGGCGCGCCCCAGTTTGGTTTCGATTAACTGGCAATTCTTCAACATTTCAACAGGCGAATAATCGGTTATGACCTCTACAACCATGTTCAAAAATTTTTGGTCAGTATTAAAGCCCCAAGCTTCGGTTTCGTAAACACCCGATAAATCAATAATGTGGCCTACTCCCACATTGATATACCGAATGGCACGTGCCAGGTTCTTTTTCCGGTCGCCCATGTTTGTTCCAAGTGATAGAAGTGCTTTTATCATAGTTTTATGTGTTTCTTGAAGAAAACATGTTGCATTGTTGCTGAATTGATATACAAATTACAAATTCTTTTAAAAATAACTAAAATAAATTGTAACAATAAACCAATTAATTATACCAATCAATCGGATATTTCAAATCTATTATTTTTAACTAAAACAATATCAAAATGAAGGATTTTTTTAAATACGTATTAGCTACTATTGTCGGATTTTTCCTGGTAATATTTATTAGTTCTTTCCTGTCAATAGCTGTAATTTCGGCAATTGTTTCAGCAGCCGGACCCAAAGAGGTCGTTTTAAAAGATAATTCAATGTTACGCCTCGATTTGAAAGGGCAAATTGTTGATCGTGCAGCCGACGATCCATTTGCAAACATTGAGCTTCCCGGCTTTGCATCGACACATAAACTTGGGCTAAACGATATAATCTCAGCTATTGAAAAAGCTGCTGACGACGATCGTATAAAAGGCATATATTTACGTGTCGAACAAGTAAATGCCAGTTATTCTGTTTGCGAAGAAATCAGAAATGCACTCGAAGATTTTAAAACCGAATCGGGTAAGTTTATTTATTCGTATTCCGAAAATTATTCTCAAAATGCTTATTACCTGGCATCGGTAGCCGATAAAATATTCATCAACCCCGAAGGGATGTTGTCGTTTTCGGGACTAGCATCTGAGCATTCATATTACAAAAATGCACTCGAAAAAATTGGTGTAGAAGTGCAAATTATCCGTCATGGTAAATTTAAAGCTGCGGTTGAACCTTATATGCTCGATAAAATGAGCCCCGAAAACAGAGAGCAAATTGAAGTGTATGTTGGAAGTACATGGAATACAGTTATCGGCGACATTGCAAAATCGCGAAATATATCGATTGAAGAACTTAATCGAATTGCCGATCAAAATATATCGTTTGAACCGGCCTACAAACTTACTGCTTTAAATATGGTTGATAGTGTATTATATACCGATCAGGTAGGTGATTTTCTGAAAGCAAGTTGTGGACTGGAACAAAATGACGATTTGAGGTTTCACAGTGTTTCAGATATGAAAAATGTGAATGCAACGAAAGAGCATAAAGGTTTGGCTCGCGATAAAATTGCCATAGTATATGCTGCTGGCGAAATAGTGATGCAGGGCGGTTCGCTTTTTAGCGAAGAGATGATTGTAGGCGGTTCTCTGGCAGCCGAAATTTCAGAAGCCCGGAAAGATTCTTCCGTAAAAGCTATTGTATTGAGGGTAAATTCGCCTGGAGGTAGTGCTCTGGCATCTGACTTGATATGGCGCGAAGTAAAACTGGCCAGCGAAGCTAAACCAGTTGTGGTTTCAATGGGTGGCCTTGCGGCTTCGGGTGGCTATTACATTGCTTGTGCTGCCGATACTATTGTTGCCAACCCATCTACTTTAACCGGCTCAATTGGTGTTTTTGGAATGATACCCAACACCCAGGAACTATTCGAAGATAAATTAGGTATTAACAACGAAGTTGTAAAAACCAACGAACTTAGCGACCTTCCATCGGTTACACGCCCGATGACAAAACTGGAGAAAGATAAAATGCAACAAATGGTCGAGAATGTGTATTCAACTTTTGTTCAGCATGTTGCCGACGGACGTGGCATGTCGTTCGACGAAGTTGATGCCATAGGGCAGGGTAGGGTTTGGACTGGTGCCAATGCCCTTGAAATTGGTTTGGTTGATGTGCTTGGCGACCTTGGCGACGCTATTGAAATAGCCCAAGAAATGAGTGGAGTTGATACGTATCGTATCGTTGAATATCCTAAGCAAAAAGATCCAATTCAGATTTTAATTGAAGGTCTTTCTTCAAAAATTAAAAGTAAGATTATAGCCGATGAACTTGGAACTGCTTCTAATCATTATTATGCACTTAAATCGATGATGAATAACAACGGTGTAATGGCACGTTTGTCTTACGATATATCGGTACAATAAAATATTTTGTGTACAACAATTTTATAAAAATACCGGTTGATGCCGGTATTTTTTTGCTTTAGCTGTGCCGTACTTTAAAATTTGTATCTTTATCGGAAAGAAAAAAGGGGCAAATCTTTCATGTTGAAAATTATTCTATATCCACTTTCTTTGCTGTATCGGCTTGTTGTTGCCGTTCGCAATTCAATGTTCGATACTAAAATATTGAAACAATATGAATTTGATATTCCGGTAATATCGGTTGGCAATATTACGGTGGGTGGAACCGGGAAAACGCCACATGCCGAATACCTGATCAGTTTATTGGAAAAGAATTTCAACGTGGCATTTTTAAGCCGAGGCTACAAACGAAAAACCAGTGGCTATGTGTTAGCCGATAAAAACTCAACCGTTTGGCAAATTGGCGACGAACCGGTGCAGATTAAACAGAAATTTCCACATATTTCTGTTGCTGTGTGCGAAAAGCGTGCTGTAGGTATTCAAAAATTGCTGTCCGATTCATCGTTAAATATCGATGTAATTATTCTCGACGATGCATTTCAGCATCGACGTGTGAAACCCAGCATCAACATATTGCTTATTGATTACACACAACCACCTAACGGCGATTTATTACTGCCTGCCGGACGATTGCGCGAGCCGGTTAATGCACGTTATCGGGCTAATTTTATAATTTATACAAAGTGCCCATCGTTTTTGCAGCCCATTGAGCAGCGCATTATTAAAAAGAAATTGAATATCAGGCCTTACCAAAACTTGTTTTTTACCAGTATTGTGTATGGCGAAATAACACCTGCACAAAAAGGATTGGCTTTGTTTAACAACGATATGCGTAAATATTCGGTTTTGCTTATTACCGGCATTGGAAATCCTACTCCACTTTTGAGTTATCTCGAACCACAAGTGGGAGAAATTAAGCACTTGGAGTATTCAGACCATTATCATTATACGGCGTCGGATCTTGATTTTTTTAAACAAACATATCAGGAGCTTGGTAACCCTGAAAAGATAATTATTACCACCGAAAAAGATTTGGTACGCATTAAATCGGTTGACAACCCCGATCCCGATTTAATCCGACAATTATATTACATACCAATCGAAATTCGTTTTTTAGATCGAACAAAAGAAAGTTTCAATAAAAGAATAATAAACTATGTTACAGAAAATAAAAGCAACAGCAAACTTTATAAAAGATAAGACCGATTTTAAAGGTAGAACTGCCATAATATTGGGCTCGGGGTTAGGTAATTTTGTAGATAAAGTTGAAGTTCAACACAGTCTTTCGTACAAAGATATTCCCAACTTCCCGGTATCGACCATTGCCGGCCATGCCGGTAAATTAATAATTGGTCGGATAAAAGGGAAACAGGTTTTGGTTATGCAGGGGCGATTTCATTACTACGAAGGGTGGAGCATGTATGATGTAACCTTTCCGGTGCGGGTTTTTAAAATGATGGGCGTTGAAAATCTTTTGGTTTCGAATGCTGCCGGAGGTACGAACTATTCATTCGAAGTTGGCGATTTAATGATGATAACCGACCATATCAACCTTTTTGGAACCAACCCTTTAATTGGGCAAAACGAAGAAGAACTGGGACCTAGGTTTCCAAACATGTCGAAAGCTTACGACTCTGAATTGTGCGAAATTGCTCGTAGCTTTGCCCGTTCGAACAACTTCAAACTCAACGAAGGGGTATATGTAGGTCTCACCGGACCAAGTTTCGAAACCAACGCCGAATATCGGTTTCTGAATACCATAGGCGGCGATGCGGTGGGAATGTCAACGGTGCCCGAGGTTATTGTAGCCAACCATATGGCGATGCGTGTTTTTGGCGTTTCGGTTATAACCAACAACGGACTCGATATACCCGAGGAGGGTAATTCGCATAAAGAAGTTCTGGACGTAGCTGTTATTGCCGGAAATGCGCTTGAGGCTATTTTCAGTGCCGTAATTGAAGCCTTGTAATTTTGGAATAAACGAGCATAACCTGTCACAAAATTCGGGAATTCGAACGCGAACTATTCCGATGTATAGCGGGACGAGTTCCCTCGATAAATGGGGCAGGCTATGAGTCGCTGTTATAAATAAAAGTTTAGACGAATATATTTTAAGCTACGAAGCGAAAGCCTGTTGTATTTAACATTTAAAAATGGCAATTAAAATTCGTTACTTGTTATAAATAAAGCGTTTATGAGACCAGTTATCGACCACATACAAATTACTGTGAAAGATTTAGATAGCGCAGAAAAATTTTACGATAAGTTTTTGCCAATATTGGGTTTCGATATTAAAAATAAAGTAAAAGCTACAATATCCGAAAACGACTTTCACGTTATTGAATATACTCACAACGTATTGGCATTTGCGATTACATCTCCAAGAGAGGCATTTAAAGAAGACATTGTAAATCGAAGAAAACCTGGAGCTTTGCATCATTTAGCTTTTAAAGCAGATTCAAGAGTCGAGGTTGACGATGCTTATCGTAAATTATTAGAAATTGGAGCAAATATTGTTTTAGAGCCGGCAATTCACCCTGAATATAGTGAGAATTATTACGCGGTGTACTTTAAAGATAATCAGAACATTAAATACGAGATTGTGTGCGATAAAAGATAAAATGCAGTTTCAGTGTAATTGCTATCATAACTCCTTGCTCTTTAGCTTATGTCGTATGTTTGCCGAGGTTTGTGTGAAACGAAGTTCACCATTGCTAATTTTCCTATAAGGCAATCTTCCATTAACTATGCTGATTTTGGCTTCAAACCAGTTCAGATTCACCTCTCTTATTTCCGTTTCTTTTTATTTCTTTTCTTTTCGACCGAAAATCCAAACTTCCCGATTTTTTGTCCCAGTTTGTAATATGCTCCATGGTTATATACTAAAGGATTTGCGCCGGCTAAATCAAACTTACCTGTATTTTCATCCATATATTTCGGATCGACACTTACATTTACCACTTGTGCTATAAACATATGATGCGATCCCAACTCAACAACATCCTGCACCCGACACTCGATACAAACCGGTGCTTCGGCAATCATAGGTGCATTCACCTTAGTTGCAGGTATGGGTGTTAATCCCATCTCTTTCCATTTGTCAAACTTGTTACCACTGCGACATCCACACCAATCGGTCTGCCGTGCCATATTTTCAGTGCTGAGATTGATAACAAAAGCGCCTGCTTTTTTAATGATATCGTATGAATGGCGCTCCGGACGTACCGAAATATAGCACATGGGCGGTGAACTGTTTATGGTACCCGTCCATGCAATGGTTATAATGTTGTATTCTTCGCGACTCGTTCCACAACTTACCATTACTGCAGGTAGGGGATAAATCATAGTTCCAGGCTTAAAATCTATTCGTTCCATATTTTCAAACTTAAATTCACTAAAGATAACCAAATGGTTGGCCTTTGTTAATGCAGCAAAATAACCAAATGTTTTTAGTATTTTTGCAGAGTACGCAAAAAGAAATGCCAATGGATTGTTACAAAGCAAGCAACAACCGATACGGTAAAACGGAATACAAAAGATGTGGTATTTCCGGACTCAGGCTGCCGCTGCTTTCTCTCGGATTGTGGCACAATTTCGGTGGAGTGGATGCCTTTGAAAATGGGCGTAGCATTTTACGCTATGCTTTCGACAATGGTATTACCCATTTCGATTTGGCCAACAATTACGGACCACCCCCGGGATCGGCTGAAGAGAACTTTGGCAAAATTCTGAAGTCAGATTTTAAAGCATACCGAGACGAGATGATTATCTCCACCAAGGCCGGTTATATTATGTGGAACGGCCCTTATGGAAACTGGGGTTCAAAAAAACACCTGGTTGCCAGTCTCGATCAAAGCCTCAAACGTATGGGTTTAGACTATGTCGATATTTTTTATCATCACCGTCCCGATCCCGATACCCCTATCGAAGAAACAATGGCTGCCCTCGACCGAATTGTTCGCCAGGGGAAGGCGCTGTATGTGGGCATTTCGAACTACAACGCCGAAGAAACTATCGAAGCTGTTAAAGTACTTAAACAGATGGGCACTCCTTGCCTAATTAACCAGATAAAATACTCGATGTTCGAACGTTGGGTAGAAGATGCCCTGCTCGATGCTGTCGAGGATGCAGGCATTGGCCTTATTGCCTTTTCGCCTCTTGCCCAGGGGCTTCTTACTGATAAATACCTTAATGGAATACCCGAAAATTCGCGTGCTGCAAAATCGTTGGGTTTTTTAAAAGAAGAACAAGTTATAAACGCCAGTGCAAAAATCAGGGAACTAAACGAAATTGCAGTCGCTCGCGGACAGTCGCTGGCACAAATGGCTATTGCCTGGCTGCTGAAAGACAAACGAATTACATCGGTGCTGGTTGGAGCAAGCTCGGTTCAGCAACTCGAAGATAACCTCGCAGCAACCGACTACCTGACCTTCTCAACCGAAGAACTTAACGAAATTGATGAAATATTAAACAGATAATAAAAAAGAGAATTAGAACATTAAACTGAAAGAACATGAAAGCATTAAAATTTACATGGGCAATCATTGCCTTATCGTTACTTTTTTTCGTGAGTTGTAGCGAAGACCCCGACGATCCGGAAGTTAAAATTGAACCCCGGTATCTGGTCGAAACCGAAACAATCTCTACGATTTACACAGCATCTTTAAAGCAACTCTTACAAACAACGGGCGATGCAAACGGAATTGCCGATCAGCTAAACTACGACGTTGAGTTGTATTCTGTAGTGTATAAAACATACTTCGAAGGCGACACCATTGAGGCATCGGGAGTTTTTGCCTGCCCGGTATCATCGGGCAAGTCGTTTCCAATGATCAGTTACCAACACGGTACAATTTTTACCAAAGCCGAAGCCCCCACGGTTTATTTAGAATCGCAAGGGTATATGACCAACCAGAGCAACGAAGCACTTGCTGCAATTGTCATGGCCAGCGCCGGCAACATTGTTGTTATGGCTGATTATATTGGTTTTGGCGAGTCCGAAGAATTTTTTCATCCCTACATGAACGTGGAATATACCAACAATGCGGTGCTCGATATGATTCGTGCATCGAAAGAATTTATTTCAGTTGATGCACCTTGTGCCAGCAACAACAAACTCTTCCTGCTGGGTTATTCACAAGGCGGAAGCGCTACGACCGGAAGCCTTAAAGCAATCGAAACCGAAGCAGCAAACAGCGACATCGATGTAACTGCAGCTGTTGCAGGCAGCGGAGCTTATAACCTTTCAGAATTTAGGAAATATGTTATGAAACCTAACAGCGAATACCAAAAACCATCCTTTATCCTGTACATCTTCGAATCATTGAAAGAATACAGTCCGGCTGATATCGACTATTCCCTCATATTTAGCGAAGAATATGTAGAGATGGTACCTGGCATGATTGACGGCTATACCTATAGCTATGTAATCGACAATGAATTAGGAACATACATGGGGCGAATATTCAACGATAATTTCGAAGATGACGAAACATTCAATACTTCCGACGATTATGCACCGCTTCGTGTAGCTTTCGAAGCCAACAGTGTAGAGGGTTGGGATATTGAAACACCGCTGAAACTTTTTTATAGCAATGGCGACATTTGGGTGCCTGCCTCGCAATCGAGCTTGTTCTATGCAAGTTTTCCATCGACTAAGCAAGGTTCAACCGTCAAGTTGAACCCACTCACAGGTCTCGACCACGTTGGCGCATTTTATCCAACGATACTGGGTGCCCTCGAATGGTTCGAGGGACAATAGAACGAATACTTTAAACAACATATAAAAAAGAGCAGGAATATAATTCCTGCTTTTTTTATCAATAGTTCGTTAATGTTTTTTATCATATTGATTATGAGTCGTTAATATTTCGATGGTATGTTTGTTTAACGTTCATATATTTAGCATGTTACAAACAAATCTATTGTCTCACGTCTAAAATCTCACGATCTATTGTTTATATGGTTGGTCATTACCTTATACGTTGGATCTTCAATTACGTTTACATCAATAATATCTTTGGCATTTTTCAAAAGCAAGCGGCAGTCGCGGCTTAAGTGTTTTAAATGAAGCTTTTTGCCGGCCTTCTGATAGCGTTCAGTAATTCGGTTTAAGGCTTCAATAGCCGACATGTCGGCAACCCTGCTTTCTTTAAAATCAATAATTACCTCATCGGGGTCGTTTTGTACATCAAATTTTTCATTAAAAGTAGAGACCGAACCAAAAAACAAAGGCCCGTAAATCTCGTAATGTTTCACCCCATTTTCATCTATTCGCTTACGGGCACGAATGCGGCGGGCATTGTCCCAGGCAAACACCAGTGCCGATATTATAACTCCAATTATCACTGCCAGCGCCAAATTATGAAGGAACACCGTTACCAGGGTTACCATTACCATCACAAAAATATCCGATTTTGGCATTTTCGTGAGGGTACGAAGACTGGCCCATTCAAACGTGCCAATGGCCACCATAATCATCAGTCCGGTTAGTGCTGCCATGGGTACCTGTTCAATAAGCTTCGAGCCAAACATTACAAAAACCAACAACATCAGCGATGCAACAATACCCGAAAGCCGCGCGCGCGCACCATTTGAAATATTAATCAGGCTTTGTCCAATCATGGCACATCCGCCCATGCCCGAGAAAAAGCCCGAGAGAATATTTGCTGCGCCCTGTGCCACGGCTTCTTTGTTGCCGCTGCCCCGAGTTTCGGTAATCTCGTCAACAATATTCATGGTAAGCAAACTTTCAATCAATCCTACTCCGGCGACAATAGCGGCATAAGGCAAAATAATCAATACTGTTTCAATTGTAATTGGTATTTCAGGAATGTGAAAAGGCGGAAATCCACCTTCGATCGAGGCAATATCGCCAACCGTGCGCGTATCAATCCCCAGCAAAGCCACCAATCCAAATACGACCAAAATAGCCGTTAACGAAGCTGGAAAAGCTTTTGTTAATTTTGGCATACCCCAAATAATCAGCATGGTAAGCATTACCAGCCCCAGCAAAATCATCAATGGGGTTCCGTTAAGCCAACTGCCCGATTCGTCCTTAAATTGCACAAGCTGCGACATAAATATAATTATAGCCAGCCCGTTAACGAACCCATACACAACTGGCTGTGGAACCAGCCGAATGAGCTTTCCCAATTTTAAAACACCCGCCAAGGCCTGTATAATACCCGCCAAAATAACGGTTGCAAATATATATTCAATCCCATGTGTTTTGGCCAGGGCTACAATTACAATTGCTATGGCACCGGTAGCCCCCGAAATCATTCCCGGTCGGCCTCCGAACACCGACGTCACAAACCCCATCACAACCGCAGCATACAACCCGGTTAATGGCGATAATCCGGCAATAATCGCAAACGCAACCGCTTCGGGAACCAATGCCAGCGCCACGGTTATTCCCGACAGCACCTCCGTTTTATAATTAATTTTTGCACTAAAATTGAATAATCTTAAAATTTGCTTCATCTATTTTCTTTTTTCGCATTGGTTAAAACTGACAGTAATGTGTTGCACAACATGTTTTAGGCGCGCGAAAATAGAACATATTCAAGCAATGCCACACAATTTGCATCAGTCAGCGGGTAGATTTAACAAAACAATGAGTTGAACCACTATAGCTTTAATGTTTCTGATTTTTTAGGGGTGGTTGCCCACTTAATATTTCAGGTAAATATTGTGTTTAGTAATCAACAAGTAAAATTCAAACAATTGTTGTTGAAAAACTATCAAATACTCATTCATCTAATGCGTATAATCATCTACCAACCCAACTTCGAAGCAAATTGCATAATTTGTTATTAGAATATAACATTTGACAAAACAATACAGTTATGAAACGAGCATGTAAAACGATCGCATCCAAGAGGATGATTAAATTCATGCGAGTTCCCCCGAAAAATCGGGGCAGGCATAC
>JAFGGY010000008.1 GCA_016930365.1 Prolixibacteraceae bacterium
ATTAGCAAAAAGAACAAACGGTTTAAAGCTGCTCTTGATGTCAAATATAGAGAAATGTTGCTTGGCTTTTAAATGCGGTTGCCCTGATAATGCAATGATGAATTTTGCAAAAGAACATTTGGGTTATAAACACAACAAAGGGTTAGATTTTGTTGGTCGTTTTAATAAGCAGTTTGTTATTGGTGAAGCGAAATTTTTGACCGATTTTGGTGGACATCAAAATGCTCAATTTAATGATGCAATTAGCACCATTCAAACAAAAGGTGTAAAAGCTGTGAAAATTGCCATTCTTGACGGAGTTGTATTTATTGAAGGTAAAAATAAAATGTATAAATCAATTACAGAGATCTACAAAGATTACAACATAATGAGTGCTCTTGTATTGAGGGAGTTTCTTTATCAAATTTAAAGCACATGAAAAACTTACTAATAAAATCTGACAATATTAAAGGATTGAATTACTTGCTGAACGAAAGAGATTTGAAAGGTAAAATTGATTTGGTTTATATTGACCCACCTTTTGCAACAGGTGGAAATTTTACAATTACAGATGGTAGAGCTTCAACAATTAGTAATTCAAGAAATGGAGATGTCGCCTATTCTGACAAATTACTTGGAAATGATTTCTTAGACTTTATAAGACAGAGGCTTATTTTGTTGAAAGAATTAATGTCTGAACAAGGATCTATTTATTTGCATATTGATTATAAAATAGGTCATTATGTAAAAATAGTAATGGATGAAGTTTTCGGAATTGAAAATTTCAGAAACGATATTACAAGAATTAAATGTAACCCTAAAAACTTTAACAGGCTTGGCTACGGTAATGTAAAAGACTTAATACTTTTTTACACAAAATCTAGTATTCCTATTTGGAACGAGCCACGAGAAAAATATACAGAAAAGGACTTTGAAAAACTTTTTCCCAAAATGGACAAACAAGGAAGAAGATATACAACTGTACCTATTCACGCACCAGGCGAAACCGAAAACGGTAAATCAAATCAAGCGTTTAAGGGAATTATGCCTCCAAAAGGAAGACATTGGAGAACAGATGTTGAAACATTAGAGCAATGGGACAAAGACGGCTTAATTGAATGGTCTTCAACAGGAAACCCAAGAAAAATAATTTTTGCAGATGAAAGAGAAGGTAAAAGAGTTCAAGATATTTGGGAGTTTAAAGACCCTCAATATCCAACTTATCCAACTGAAAAAAATCCTGATATGTTAGACTTAATTATTCGGACTTCTTCTAATGAAAACAGCATTGTACTTGACTGTTTTTGTGGTTCAGGAACAACTTTAAAATCGGCCCAAACAAATGGAAGAAAATGGATAGGAATTGACCAATCTGAACACGCTATTAAAGCGACAATAGATGAACTGCAAACAGTTGAAGGAGACCTTTTTATAGCCAAGCCAGAATTTGAATTTGCAGAACTTGGAAAAAGCCAAGCTGCCAACTTTGTATAAAAGCAATTGCGGAGAAAGTACTAAAAACGATCTCTGCAAATTTAATGAACTTTAGTGGTGGCAAACATGTAATCGCATTGTAAACTGATGCTAATCTTATACTCATTTTGATATGGTAGATTATATCGTTACTATAGGCCGTGAGCCCGGAAGCGGAGGGCACGAAATTGGCACCAAGCTGGCTCAGCGCCTGGGGATTTCGTTTTACGACAAGGAAATAATTAATATCGCATCGCGCGATAGTGGCCTGGAAAAAGAATTTTTCGAAAAAGCCGACGAAAATTACGGGCACAGCCTTTTTGGAGGCTTATTCGGCATGCGTAACTCGCTGGTCGATGAGGTTTATGCTGGCTATTACCTTAGCAACGAGAATTTTTTTAAAATTCAAAGCGATGTAATTCGCGATTTGGCTCAAAAGAAATCGGCTGTGTTTGTTGGCCGGTGTGCCGATTATGTATTGAAAGACCATCCGCGCTGCTTTAATATTTACATTACTGCCGAATTGCCCGACCGCGTTAAACGCATGGCTGCCATCCATAATGTTGATGAGGACAAAGCCTTGAAAATTGTAGAAAAAATGGATAAAAAGCGTGCCGAATATTACAATTTTTTCAGTAACCGGCGTTGGGGCGCGGCTAAATCGTACCATTTGTGTGTTAACTCATCGGCGCTGGGCATCGACAATACCGTTGATGTTGTTGCCGATTGCATTCATAAACGTTTTAAATAGTAGTTTGTTGTTTAGGAATAGTTTGTTGCAACTTTTAAGTTGCTGACAATGAGTCGTTTGCGACTTAATGATTTCAACTGTTTAAGCTGTTGATATTTAATTTGTTACAAGCAATTTAATGTCTCATATCTAAAATCTATCGTACTATTCTGTTTAAAACAATCTTAAACTATCAAATATCATCCTTAATTTTTCGTTTTCACTAACGGCGTTTAAGTATATTTGCCTGTTCATTAAAATAATCATAAACCAAAACAATAATTATGGCTGAGTTTATTTATCAAAAACCCTTTCCTGTTAAAAAAGATACCACAATGTATCGTTTGCTTACCAGCGATTATGTATCGACGGTTGAGTTTGACGGACGCAAAATACTAAAAATTGACCCTGCCGGTCTCGAACTGCTGGCTAAAGAGGCTGTGTCCGATGTGTCGTTTTACCTGCGTGCCGCGCACCTCGAAAAAGTACGCAGCATTTTAGACGATCCCGAAGCTACCGATAACGATAAGTTTGTGGCTCATACCATGTTAATTAACCAGGTAGTGTCGGCCGAGGGCGAATTGCCTACCTGCCAGGATACCGGTACAGCCATTGTTATTGGTAAAAAAGGCGAAAATGTATATACCGGCTGTAACGATGCCGAGCGTCTTTCGAAAGGTATTTTTGATACCTACCTCAATCGCAATCTTCGCTATTCGCAGGTTGTACCTTTTTCGATGCTCGAAGAAAAAAATACAGGCACCAATCTGCCGGCTCAAATCGACATTTATGCTGAAGAGGGCAATGCTTACGAATTCCTGTTTATAACCAAGGGTGGCGGTTCGGCCAACAAAACATACCTGTACCAGGAAACGAAAGCACTGCTTACCGAAGAAAACCTTACCAAATTTGTTCGAAATAAAATTAAAGACCTCGGTACCTCGGCATGCCCGCCATATCACCTTGCATTGGTTATTGGGGGTACTTCGGCCGAAGCCACACTTAGTGCCGTTAAAAAAGCATCGGCCGGTTATTACGATCACCTGCCTACCGAAGGCAACGAGGGAGGACAAGCATTTCGCGATTTGGAATGGGAAGAAAAAGTGCTCAAAATATGCCAGGAAAGCGGCATCGGCGCACAGTTTGGAGGTAAATATTTTGTACACGACGTGCGCGTAATTCGCCTGCCTCGCCATGCTGCCTCGTGTCCGGTTGGTTTGGGTGTTAGTTGCAGCGCCGACCGCAACATTAAAGCAAAAATTACCGAAGAGGGAATATTTCTCGAAGAACTCGAGAAAAACCCACGCAGGTTTATGCCCGAAAGGTCGCCCGAAATGGCCGCTCCGGTAAACATCGACCTCGACCGGCCAATGGACGAAGTGTTGAAAGAACTCTCAAAATATCCAATCAAAACACGCCTTAACCTTTCCGGAACCTTAATTGTAGCGAGGGATATCGCGCATGCTCAAATCAAAAAAATGATTGACGAAGGCAAACCAATGCCCGAATACTTCAAAAATCATCCGGTGTATTATGCCGGCCCGGCCAAAACACCTAAGGGAATGGCCTCGGGTAGCTTTGGCCCAACCACTGCCGGCCGTATGGATCCTTATGTGGACGAATTCCAGAGCCTTGGCGGTTCAATGATTATGGTGGCTAAAGGCAACCGTTCGCAGCAAGTAACCGATGCCTGCAAAAAGCATGGCGGGTTTTATCTTGGTTCCATTGGTGGCCCTGCCGCAGTGCTGGCTAAAGAGAGTATTAAGTCGGTCGAAGTGGTCGATTTTGAAGAGCTTGGAATGGAAGCCGTGCGCAAAATAAAAGTCGAAAACTTTCCCGCATTTATCATTGTTGACGATAAAGGAAACGACTTTTTTGCCGAGCTTTAAATAGTGCCAGCAAGAAAATCCTCTTTTTCGAAGTTTTCTTGCAAAGATTAAATAAGTAGATTTCTTCACCCAATATCGCTATGCTCATTGGGTTCGCAATGACGGTCTTGCATGGATAGGGTGAAAGAAGAATGGGGGGGATGCTCAGCCGCCCCCCCATTCTTCTTCTTCTTTTTTACCATTATACGGCTCGCCATCGCGAGTGCAACGAAGCGATCTGTAGCAGCTTATCCATTGCCTTCAATCGTCTTCAATTGTTTTCAATCGTTTTCCATTGCCTTCCATACTCCATTTTTGCGATATAAGAATTATAAACTTAGAGCTCCTTGGTGTAGTACTTAAAGCTCCTTTGTGGTGAGAAACTAAAAATCATTATTTTTGCCCTCCGAAAGTTATAGTATTATGAAGATTGGGGATATCGATTTAGGGGAAATGCCGTTGTTTTTAGCGCCCATGGAAGACGTTACGTATAAGTCGTTTCGATACATGTGCAAAAAATTTGGTGCCGATGTAATGTACACCGAATTTATTTCGAGCGAAGCCTTAATTCGCGATGTGAAAAAAACAAAGCGGAAAATGACACTTTTCGAATTTGACCGCCCCGTTGCTATTCAAATATTTGGGCATCAAATCGATTCGATGGTTGAAGCGGCTAAAGTAGCTGAAGAATTCAACCCCGATTTTATCGATATAAACTACGGTTGCCCCATGAAGCGTATTGTGAAAAAAGGCGCTGGCTCGGCTTTGTTGCAGGATGTGCCTAAAATGGTTGAAATGACCCGACGCATTGTCGATGCCGTAAAATTGCCCGTAACGGCTAAAACCCGCCTGGGATGGGACGAAAACTCCAAAAACATTATAGAAGTAGCTGAGCGCATGCAGGATACCGGCATCGCTGCCCTTGCCATTCATGGTCGTACACGCAAACAGCTTTATGCCGGGCAGGCCGACTGGAGCCTTATTGCCGAAGTGAAAAATAACCCCCGCATGAAAATACCTATTGTGGGTAATGGCGACATTAACGGCCCACTTAAAGCTGAATACTTTTTGAAGCAAACCGGGGTCGATGGACTCATGATTGGCCGCGGAGCTATTGGCCGCCCTTGGATTTTTAAAGAAGTAAAGCATTATTTCGAAACGGGCGAAGTGTTGCCTCCTCCAACTGTCCCCGAGGTTGTACAGAATGTAAAAGATCAGCTGTCTATTTCGTTGGAGTGGAAAGACGAACCTCGACGAGCCATCTTCGAAATGAGGCGTCATTTTGCAAAATATTTTCCCGCTTTGCCCGATTTCCGGCCTTTGCGAATCGAACTTCTGCGTGCCGAAGAATACGACGATGTTATGCGTATTCTCGATCAAATAGCCGAAAAATATAACAATACCCGTGTTGATTACACCGGGGTGAGCCTGGGTTAAAATAAATAGGGAAGAAAAATTAGCCCACCAATAATTGCTGCTGTAATTGCGGCAAGCAGAACTGCGCCGGCAGATATATCTTTAGCACTTTTTATTAACCGGTTTTTATCATTGGTAATGGCATTACCCAGTTTTTCGATGGCGGTGTTTAAAGCTTCGGCAACTAAAACAATCCCAATGCATAAAATAATTATGAGCCATTCACTACGGGTAATGCCAAAAACAAATCCGGCAATCACTACTGAAACGGCAATCGCAATATGAATTTGCGCGTTTCGTTCTGTTTTGAAAAACAGAAAAAGTCCATCAATTGCCGGTTTGAAAAAATTTTTGGACATTGTTAAGTGTTTACAATTATCGGGTTTCTATTAATATAACGCCATTTGCACCCCGGCTTCCATAAATTGAGGCCGAGCCATCTTTTAACACATCAATGCTTTTTACATCGCAGGGGTTTATGTACGACAAGGTCGAAACATGAAGTCCATCAACTATAAAAAGTGGTGTAGTTTCTAAGTTGATTGTACCTTTTCCGCGAATTGTAATATCTTGCTCGGCGCCGGGCGCATTGTTGGCCGACGTTACGGTTACCCCCGGGAAACGGCCTTTGATTAGCTCGTAAATGTTGTTGTAATTGCAAAAATCAACTTCGTCGGAAGTTAAATTGTTGTGCGCAAACGAGTTTTTCGAATGGGTGGTGTACCCATACCCGATAGACATCAGCGTTTCGGTTGCGTTGCTGCCTTTTATTTCGAGGTTTACAAAAACAGAATCGGTTTTGGGTTTCACCCTCACTTTTCGCGTTTCGAAGGCTTCGTTGCTGAAATAAAGCACATCGCGTGGTGCTGAAATAATGAGAAACGAACCGGTTGAGTCGCTTAAAACTTTTGCCCCGGTTTTTTTCGATTCAACCAAAATGTTTTGAAGCTTCAGGTTTTCGAAGACCGAAATTTCGCCGTAAACAACACGATTTTGAGCCATAAGCCCTCGTGTTGGCATCATTACAATGAATAATAAAACCAAGGATAAGGGGAAAAGCCCGGCAGTTACTCGTTTAACGAATAGCATAGCTTTGTTTTGAAATTGATAAAGTTGTGTTTTCATGACTATAGTTTTAATGATTTAACATATTTCCGTTGAGTACTTCTGTTTACGGTTTGATGCCGTAAGTCTCATTGGTAGTTAAATGACAACCCTAAAACGCATTTACCCTTATTCTAAACGAATGAGAATTTTTCCTCCGGTCATTTGTTGTTGGTAAACATCAATTGCAGTGTTGATTTGGCTCATATCGTACACTTGTTTTATTTCAGCTTTGAGCTCGTTTTGTAACAACGTTTTCACCTTGCTTATTGTTCGGAGCGTATTCAAGGTGCTTTGCGACGAAGCGTAGTTTCCCAGGAAAAAACCCCCGATGCTTTTGTTGCCTTGCAGTATGGTTCGTGAATCGGCGCTAAAAGCCTCGCCCGATAAGTTGGCGTAAAGCACAATTTTACTGCCCTTTGGCATTGCTTTTATGATTTCAGATGTGTGCTCTCCTCCAATGGCATCGAAAAACAAACGGGCATCCAGTTGTGCCGATAATTTACTCAATTGCGAGTAAAATTCTGTGTCGCTGCTATTGAGTACATAACTGGCACCCATTTTTAATAGTTGCCCGGCCTGATCGTTCCGCCGTACAATGTTAACCAGGTTTATTTTTTCGTTTTGGCACAGGCGAACCAGCATTTTACCCAGTACACTGGCGGCTGCATTGTTTACAATGGTTTTGTGCTTGCCTTGTTGAGCCATCTTTACAAATGCCATGGCTGTCATGGGATTAACCAGCATCATCGATGCTTGTTCAAAACCAATTTTGGGATTAAAAGGTACAACATGCATGGCACTGGTAACCATATATTCGGCCCAGGTACCTCCGTGTCCAGCTGTCGATGTACAGGCCACATTTTTCCCGTTTCGAAGATTGGCAATCAGTCCGCCTCCCGATTTTACCACCGTTCCGCTGCCTTCGATACCCGGAATAAGCGGATAATCGGGGCGTGTGGCAAAAGTGCCGTTCAGCAGGCTTATATCCGATGGGTTAATGGGGCTTGTATGCATTTTTATGAGCACTTCGCCTTTTGCCGGTATGGGTAAAGGCAGTTCTATAAGTTGAAGTTTTTCTTTTGAGCCATTCTGCACAATGGCTTTCATTGTTTTGGGTAGTTGTAGCATCATTTGGAGCTTTGTGTTCATACGAATAAAACATTAATTTTAATGGCATTGTATGGAACTCGCATGTATTTATTCAATCTCTTGTATGACAAATTTTTACGTGCTCGTTTCATATTTCTTACCGTAGCAAAGGTAGTATTATTGGGTAAATGCTTATTTTTGAAGTGATATAGGAACGAATATTATTAAAATCATTGTTGTACGGTTAAGAAAAACAAAAAACATTGAACGATTTTAATTGATAAACTTAGTGATTAATATTATAAGCGAACGTTCTGTGGATTTATATAACAAAACCTCAAAAGGGCTTTATTTGGGAGCCTTGTCCCGATTGCTATCGGGATTGCTTCGTTTTTGCATCAAGGCAAAAATGAAGAGCCCAGCCGGCTAAAGGCGAAAAGTAAGCCCAATGGAGTTGCTATGTTCTGTGATTAAGCAGTAACACAAGAAATATAATTTTTGGTTATTTTTCACCGGACAATAATGATTAAAAATAGAAAAAGCGTATGAATGTAAACATTTATAAATACCTGGGATACATCCAGATTTTTGCCGGAGTAGGAGCTATTACCGGAGGGTTGCCCCTGGTATTAAATCCCGAAGGCACATCCGAAGCTATTAATGTTGAAATGTTGCAAGGCACTCCCTTTCGTGATTTTCTTGTGCCCGGCTTGTACCTGGTTGTTTTTGTTGGCATAGCCCAGTTGATTGCTGCTTATCTGAGCTTGAATTTCAGAAAAGCAACAGGAATCTTTAGTGTTGTAACGGGTGCTTTATTCTTGCTGTGGGTTTTGTTGCAGTTGTATTATGCCGGGTTTGTCAATTACATGCAGCCTGCTTTTTTCGCCCTGGCTACACTCGAAATCATTTTTGGAGCTAAAATCATGCGGCAAAAACCACAAGAGTCTTGATGAGAGATTGAAGGGAGATTGGAAAACGCCAAGGTTATTCCTTTATAAATCAATCTATTCCAATTCAACCTATTTCCTTCAATCTTTTTCACTAGTATAAATTAGATTAAGAGTCTGCATTTTTGATTAATATGTCAAATCAATAGATTGTGAGATTTTAGACGTGAGACAATAGATTTGTTTGTAATATGTTAAATATCTGTACTTTAAATAAATATTTCATCAAAACACAAACAGCTTATTGTCAGTATATTAAAAAACATTAACGAACTATTGTCAAATAAAACAATATCACAATCACCTTTAACCGTGGAACTCGTATGTGTTTATTAGCTACCTGATCTTCGATTCATACCCTTTTGTTATAGTCTGAATAATGCTCGTTTCAACCAATCTTCAACCAATCTTCAACCAATCTTCATCAATCTTCATCAATCTTTTTCAATTCAATCGTTATCAATCTTTGTCCTATCTAAACAATTGAATTGGTTTTAACATCGGGGAAAATAATCGAAGGTTTAAACGATTTGGCTTCCTCAAAATCCATCGATGCATACGAAATGATGATTACAATATCGTTGACCGCAACTTTGCGGGCTGCAGGCCCATTGAGGCAAATAATACCGCTGCCGCGTTCGCCTTTTATCACGTAGGTTTCCAGTCGTTCGCCATTGTTGATGTTCACCACCTGTACCTTTTCGTTTTCAATCAGGTTCGCGGCATCCATCAGGTCTTCGTCAATGGTAATACTTCCAACATATTGCAGGTTCGCCTCGGTAACCCGTACTTTATGTATTTTCGATTTACAAACTTCAATAAACATGGCTTAAAACTTTACATTATCAATTAATCGAACATCACCACAATAAACAGCTATGCAGCCGGTTTTGTTGACTGTTTCGTTCCAGCTGGTGATCGACTGAAGCGTGCGATTGTCAACAATGTCAAAGTATTCGGTTTCGAGATGCTGATTGGCATCGATGCTTGATACCACCCACTTTTTAATTTCGTCAATCGATAAATCCGAAGCTTTTTTTTGCGCTTCGAACAGGGTTTTTGAAATTAAAGCAGCGTTTTCTCTTTGTTCGGTTGTTAATCGTTTGTTGCGCGAACTCATGGCCAGCCCGTCGGGTTCGCGAACAATGTTGCAGGGTACTATTTCGATGTTGTATCCCAGTTGTGCGGTCATATTTTGAATAATGGCCAGTTGCTGAAAATCTTTCAACCCGAAAAAAGCTTTATCGGGTTGAACGGCATCAAACAGCTTACTTACAATTTGTGCCACGCCGTTAAAGTGCCCGGGGCGATGCTTGCCTTCCATTACTTCGCCCAGTTGCCCGAAATCAAAAACACGCGTGTCCTTTTCGGGGTACATTTCGTTGGCCGAAGGAGCAAATACCAATTCGCACGAGGTATTTTCAAGCAGCGCCATATCGCCATCTATGTCGCGTGGGTAGTTGTCGAGATCGGCCGTGTCGTTAAATTGTGTCGGATTAACAAAAATACTAACCACCACATACCCGCATTGTTTACCGGCTTCATTAACCAACGATAAATGCCCCTGGTGAAGAGCGCCCATCGTAGGCACAAAGCCAATGCTTTTTCCCGCTTTTTTCTGACGGTTAATGGCTTTCTTTAGTGCTTCTTTTGTGTGTACTAACTCCATTTCTGATGCGAATTACCCTCAATAGTTCGTTCCTGTTTTTAAGTCATTGACAATGAATTGTTTGTTACTGGCCGGCTAAACTATGCAAATCGTTGATTTTCAATTTATTGCAAACAAAGTCTAATGTCTAATGTCTAAAATCTAAGGTACTGTTGCTCCTGCAAAGTAAATACAAATTCATCAAATATTGAATCGACAATGGTTTTTTCGGCATGCAGAATGCGAAAATGAACATCGGCTTAATATTAACAGGTCAGTTTCGGGCTTGTAATAGCTTACTTGTGGGAAATATCCCGAAAAATTACTATTTTTGCAGAATTAAAATATATCGAAAGATAGAATGGAAAAGAAAAAGGTATTATTTATTTTTCAAGAGATTACTCCTTATTTACCAGAATCCGAAAAATCAAAAATTGGCAGATTTCTACCACAAGGCATCCAGGAGCAAGGAAAGGAAATTCGTACGTTTATGCCCCGCTATGGCTCGGTAAACGAACGCAGGAATCAACTTCACGAAGTGATTAGATTGTCGGGGATGAACCTGATAATCGACGACACCGACCACCCGCTGATCATCAAAGTGGCTTCGATTCAGGCTGCACGTATGCAGGTTTATTTTATCGATAACGAAGATTATTTTCATCGTAAATTTACCACTGTCGATAAGCACGGGAAATCGTTCGACGATAACGACGAGCGAGCAATATTTTATGCGAAAGGGGTTCTCGAAACCGTAATCAAATTACGCTGGGCACCCGATCTGATTCATTGCCAGGGCTGGTTTGGAGCCATCGTTCCGCTGTTAATTAAACGTTCATACTCCGACGATCCCCTGTTTAAAAATTCAAAAGTGGTATATACCGTTCATAACGATGCTTTTAGCGAAACATTGGACGCCGGGATGTGGAAAAAATTAATCAACGATTATATCTCGGAAGAGGATATAGCAGATATTAAAGAACCAAACTATCTGAATATCACTAAGATGGCCTTAAAATATGCCGATGGTGTGATTATTGGAAGTCCGGAAATTGACCCCGCAGTTACTGACGAAATTGAAAATAGTAAGCTGCCAGTACTCGACTACCAGGGCGAAGAAGAATATGTCGAAGAATACAACAAATTTTACGATCAGATATTGGATAACAACTGATACCAGAAATTATAATTAAGAAAAGAGGGCTAAGCCCTCTTTTTTTTTGTCAGTAATTTTTTTCAAGCTAAATTGTCGATTATTTAACATCTTAATCTTAATCAGAAACACTATGTGTGGAATTGTAGCTTACATAGGCACTAAAAATGCCTATCCCATTTTAATAAAAGGCCTTAAACGGCTCGAATACCGGGGATACGACTCGGCCGGCGTGGCTTTAAAGGTGAACGGGAATACCGAAATTTATAAGAAAAAAGGGAAGGTTTCGGAGCTCGAAAACTTTTGTGCCGACAAAAATACATTCTCCAATATTGGTATAGCCCATACCCGTTGGGCAACTCATGGCGAGCCCAACGATATTAATGCGCATCCGCATCGTTCGATGAAGGGGCATTTTACCATTATTCACAACGGAATTATCGAGAATTACGAAAGATTGAAGAAAGACTTGGCAGCCAAAAATTATTCCTTTTATGGTGAAACCGATTCTGAAATTCTGGCTAACCTTATCGAATATATGTATGTCGAAGATGGAATGCGAAGCGCCGAAGTGGCTGTTCGTATGGCGCTTACGCGTGTGGTGGGTGCATACGGGCTGGTGGTAATGTGCAACAACGAACCCAACAAGCTGATAGCTGCCCGCAAAAGTAGCCCATTAGCTATTGGCCTGGGCGAAGGTGAATACTACCTGGCTTCCGATGCAACGCCAATAGTGGAATACACCCGTAATGTAGTGTATTTGAACGACAGCGACGTGGCCATTCTTACCCCCGATAGCTTTACCTTGAAAACCGTTCAAAAGGACGAAGAGATAACCCCCGATGTGCAGCGCATTGAGATGAGCGTAGGCGAACTGGAAAAAAACGGGTTCGACCATTTTATGCTCAAAGAAATTTTCGACCAGCCGCGAACCATTGCCGATTCGTTTCGCGGACGCATTCACCCCGAAACCAAAGAGGTATTTCTGGGTGGCTTAAACGAGGTGATGCCTCGTATTGCCGAGGCCAAACGCATTATCATTATTGCCTGTGGTACCTCGTGGCATGCGGCACTTATTGGCGAATACCTGGTAGAGGAATATGCCCAGGTGCCTGTTGAGGTCGAATATGCCTCGGAATACCGTTACCGCCGGCCTATTATTCGCGAAGACGATGTGGTGCTGGCCATTAGTCAGAGTGGCGAAACAGCCGATACTCTGGCTGCCATTCGGCTGGCTAAAGAAAAAGGCGCCCTGGTGCTTGGTATCTGTAACGTGGTGGGCTCGAGTATTGCCCGCGAAACCCATGCCGGCATTTATACCCACGCCGGTGTCGAAATCGGGGTGGCTTCAACCAAAGCCTTTACCGCACAGGTTACCGTGCTCACCCTGCTGGCCATGCGACTGGCACGCGTACACAAAGCCATAAGCGACGAACGTTATTACAACGTAATTAACGACCTGATGGCTATCCCCGATAAAATCAACCTGGTACTAGAAAAACACGAACAGATAAAGCAAATTGCCGAAAAGTATAAAGACAACGACAATGCACTGTACCTGGGGCGTGGCTATCTGTTTCCGGTTGCACTCGAGGGGGCTTTAAAGTTGAAAGAGATATCCTACATTCATGCCGAAGGTTATGCCGCCGGCGAAATGAAACATGGCCCTATTGCGCTGGTCGATAGTAATATCCCGGTAGTGGTGGTGGCGGCCAAAGATCGCTACTACGAAAAAGTGGTGAGTAACATACAGGAAGTTAAAGCACGTAAAGGAAACATTATTGCAGTGGTTACCGAGGGCGACAGCCTGTTGCGCGATATGGTTGAAGACATTATGGAGATCCCAAAATCCGACGAGGTGGTAACGCCCTTGCTGGCCGTGGTGCCGCTCCAGCTTTTTGCCTACTACATTTCGGTATCACGCGGCTGCGATGTCGATCAGCCCCGTAACCTGGCTAAATCGGTAACGGTTGAATAAATAAAAGGAAGAAGAATATGGGTATTGAACATTTTATGGATAAAGCCGTAAAGTTGGCGGTAGATAATGTGAAAAAGGGAGGTGGCCCTTTTGGGGCGGTAATTGTAAAAGATGGGGAGGTGGTTGCGAGTGGAACAAACCGGGTAACGGCCGAAAACGATCCTACGGCACATGCCGAGGTGAAAGCCATACGCGAGGCATGCAGCAAATTGCGAACTTTCGACCTCTCGGGCTGCACAATTTACACCTCGTGCGAGCCTTGCCCCATGTGTTTTTCGGCTATTTACTGGGCGCACCTCGATGCGGTTTATTACGCTGCCGACCACCACGATGCCGCAAAAGCCGGCTTCGACGATGCTTTTATTTACGATGAAATAAAAAAGCAGCCCGGCGAACGGAAAATCAACTTTAAAAAACTGGATTTTGAGCAACACTTTCAACCTTTTGCCGACTGGATAAGCAACGAAAACAAAACGAAATACTAATGCAGGGAAGGCGGCTCGATAAAGCATTTTTTGAAGCCGACTCACTTGAGGTAGCGCAGAATCTGCTGGGCAAAATCATTGTGCGACAGTTCGATAATTATAGTATAAAGCGCTATCGCATAAGCGAAACCGAGGCATATCGTGGCGAAGATGATTTGGCCTGCCATGCCGCGAAGGGACGCACCTCTCGCACAGAAGTGATGTATCATGCCGGTGGCAAAGTTTATGTTTACCTGGTGTATGGTGTGTATTGGATGTTGAATTTTGTAACTTCGGAAACAAATTACCCCGCAGCCGTTTTGATACGCAGTGCCGGCGAAATAACAGGCCCCGGAAGGCTTGGGCGCGAGTTGCAGCTCGACAAAACCTTTTATGGCGAAGATTTATCAACATCGAAGCGTATTTGGGTTGAAGATGATGGCCTGAAAGCCCCGGTTTATAAAGCTATACCACGTATTGGTGTCGATTATGCCGGCGAATGGGCACAAAAGAAGTGGCGCTTTGTGATGGAATAGAATAAAAAATGCTACGTTCGTCAGGTCAAACAGTCTGTTCGTCATAACAAATCGACTGTTCGTCAAAAAATAAATACAGTTGAGGTAGTATGTACTATGAACCTAAAAAAACTGTATTTTTGTTGAAGTGAAATTTAACACAAAGACACGGAGCGAAAAATTATTTCTTTGTGTGCCATAGTTCTGTACTTAGTGTCCTTAGTGGTTAAAAAGTAAACCGTAAAGGCGCGAAGCCGCAAAGAAAAATTATTACATGGTGTACCTTAGTGACGTACTTCGTGCGGTTTGTGGTTAAAAAAAAATACTCAGTGTTCTCTGTGGTTAAAAAGTTAACCGCAAAGACGCGAAGTCGCAAAGAAAGATTATTACTTTGTGTGCCTTAGTGACGTACTTAGTGCTCTTAGTGGTTAAAAAAAACTCAGTGTTCTCTGTGTAAGCTCAGCGAACTCTGTGGTTAGGTAATAAAGAGGGAATTAAAAGGGGAAAACAACATTGCACTTTTCATTAAAAATATATCGACAACTATCTTGGTTCTTCAAGCAAAGCTTGTTGGTATTGCCATTGATTATTTTGTTTTTGGGATTTTCAGTTAAAGTTATGGGACAGACTGTCATCTGGGAAGAAGACTTTCCTGAATCTAACAATACCAAAATCGACCCCGAAGGCAATTGGACTTTAGATCCAAATAACAATAATTCATTTTCTATACGAAGCAATGAATTAAGAGCTAACAATATTAATGGATTATGGTCTTCAGTGAGTATTGATATTTCAGGTTATGCATATATTTCAGTTTCTGTAGATATAAGAGCATCTGGTGATATGGAGAATGCTGATTATATTGAATTGGAATATAATGTTGATGGTAACGGGTGGAACACTTTTGAGATAAACGGATATATTCAAAATAATTTTGGTTCGGAGGTTGCTACACAAAACAACTTATCAGGAAGTTCATTGTTATTAAGAATACGAATGGTCAACAGCGCAAATAATGAATATTATTATGCCGATAATATTGTTGTAACGGGAAGTTCAGGTTTAACATATTGTACACCAATACCACAGAATAGTACAGGTTATATTAGTAATGTCTCACTGAATACAATTGACAATACAACTGGGCAGGATATTTATACTGATTATACTGAAACAATAACAACTGATTTACATGCGAATACAGCCTATACCTTGAATGTTGAGATAACTACGAACAACAATCCCAGACATATCTTTGCATGGATTGACTGGAATCAGAATGGTAATTTTTATGATTCAGGGGAGGAGTATGATTTGGGAGAAACTAATGTAAGTACAACATTGAGTAGATATATAACAATGCCTTATACTGCATTGGTAGGTGAAACAAGGATGCGCATAATTATTCGATATGATAATGATCCCAGTCCATGTGATAATGATAATTTTTATGGTGAAGCAGAAGATTACACCATAAATGTTATTGAATGTACTACCCCTGTAACCATTACCTGCCCGTCTGATGTTACGGCTTATACCAATCCGCTTTCCGGCTTGCAAACCTATTATAATTTCAATGAAACTACAGGTACAACAGCAAGCGATGAGGCGGGAAGTAATGATGCAACCATAGAAAATGGAGCTATATGGGGTAATGGGCAAATCTGCAATGCTGTTTCGTTAGATGGCAACAACGATTATATTAACTTGCCGGATGGCATTGTGTCAACTTTGAACGATTTTACCATATCGACATGGGTGTATTGGGAAGGCGGAGGAAATTGGCAACGTATTTTTGATTTTGGTAATAGTAATTCTGCTGGGTATATGTTTCTAACACCTGGTAATGGAGGAGAAGCTCGTTTTGCAATATCTTTAACCGATTATAATGGAGAAGATATTATTGCATCAAATGCAGGTATATTGCCAACCAATCAATGGGTACATGTTGCTGTTTCACTTAATGGTAGTTCTGGCATTTTATATGTAAACGGAATAAATGTAGGTGAAAATAATTCAATGAGTTTAACTCCTAATAATTTAGGTAGTACTCCGAATAATTGGATCGGTCAATCGCAATACGCGGATCCATTTTTTAATGGTTTAATCGATGAATTCCGCATTTATACACGTGCTTTATCCGAAAACGAAATAAAAACTTTAGCCAATACAGGTACTTGTGCTGCTTATCCCGATCTGGGAACACCAACAACTTCGGGTGGTTGTGGTAACATTGAGCTAACTAACAATGCTGTAATGCCTATGTCGGTTGGCACCCATACGGTAAACTGGACAGCAACCGGAGGCCCTTCTCCTGTTACGTGTACGCAAACCGTAACCGTTGAGAATAATTATCCGGCTCCAACATTCACAACTCAACCCAATGCAACTTATACTGTTGAACCTGGTAATGGTACAGCTGTGATAACAACCGATGTTTCGGGTTGCGATTTATCGTACCAATGGCAGGTAAGTACCAATGATGGTTCAACCTGGACAGATATTAGCGATGCTTCAGCCTACTACTCGGGTACGCAAACCGATGAACTAAGCATAACTGATCCAATTTCAGATATGAATGGATATTGGTATCAGTTGCTTGCTACAGCCAGCCATTATTGTGGCATCACCACCGAATCTAATCCTGCTGAGTTGATTGTATCTGATGGTACGCTTGCTCTCATCACCTCGCCCGGCAGCCAATGTAAGTATGGCGATGATGTTACTGTTACAGTGAGTGCCTCTTCTGAATCGTATTCCGGTGTTTTCAGGTGGTACTCCGATGCTGCTGGTGGTGAGTCTAATCTTGTTCATACTTCAGCGAGTGATGTTAGTTATTCTGAATATACGGTTACTATATCTTCAACTCAAACCTATTACGTCGAGTTTGAATCGGGGGGCGAAACAACTGACTTAACTCCTGTTACCGCTTATGTTATTATTCCACCCTCGCTAACAGCCAGCGTTGGAGGTACATTTTGTACAGATGATACGATTAAGCTTTTTAGTGATGGTGTTTATGAAAACCTGTATTGGGAAGGAAAAAATGGTGCAGGTGATATAATTTATTATTCAAATGATGAAGACCCGGAAATTCCGGAAGCAACAACTGCTATGAGTGGTACTTATACTGTTTATACCAGTACCCTGAGTGGGGTAAACCTGGTGACGAATGGCGACTTTGAAGATGGGAATACAGATTTTACTAGCGCTTATAGCTATATTGATTCTACAGGTAGTACAGGAAGTTATGGGGCGTTGAGTGCCGAAGGATATTATACAATTGTAAAGAATTCAGCAAATGCTCATAGTAATTTTCATAATTGTTATGACTACCCTTCAGGTAATAATGGCTTTCAGATGGTGATAAATGGTGCACCTGATCCCAATGTCTTTGTATGGTCACAAGACGTTAATGTAGTTCAAAATACATTTTATCAATTTTCTTATTGGGTTCAAAGTGTTGAGCTTGATAATCCATCAGAATTACAGTTGATTATTAATGGAGATTCAGTTGGATCTGTATATACTGCTGACAGTATAACGTGTAATTGGAAACAGTTTTATTATAATTGGGATTCTGGTTCTGCAACAACAGCTACTTTATCATTGGTTAATCAAAATACAGCAGATGGAGGCAACGATTTTGCTCTCGACGATATCGTTTTTCAACACACATGTACCGCTGAAGCTTCGGTTGAAGTTACGGTAGGCTCAGGCTTTGTGCCCGGTGTTACAATCACTGCCGACCCGGGTGAAACCATTTGCGATGGAGACTTGATATCCTTCACGGCAACACAAATTAATGGTGGTACAAGTCCTTCGTACCAATGGTATCAAAATGGAATTCCAGTTACAAATGAGACAAATAGCACCTTTACACCTGCAACGATTGCTCATTTGGATGAAATATATTGCGAAATGACTTCAAGCTTGTCATGTACTTCAGGTAGTGCTACGGTTGATTCAGATGTTTTAACGATCAATGTTATTGAACCTCCCACCGCCATTGCCGGGGGTAATCTGTTTTCATGTGGCTTAAGCCCTGTCGAAATAACGAGTGGGGCAAGTGCAACAAACTATTCAAGCATTGAGTGGACAAGCACCGGCTCAGGTGTATTTTCTGATGCTGCTTCGTTAACAGCATGCACCTATACTCCAAGTGCTGCCGATATTTCTGCTGGCAGCGTAACCATAACCCTTACAGCTATTGGAAACTCACCTTGTGGAGACGAAATTGATACAAAAACTTTAACCTTTACCGATCCAATTGATGTGAAAGCCGATTATCTTTTTTCTGATTATTGTCCGCAATTTCTTCCGCCGGTAAGTTTTAATAACGACGACGATCCAAGGCCTCCGGGGCGTACGGAGTTGAATTTTGTACTTGTACCTTTAAATACTTCAGCTAACTGGCAATTCGAATTGGATTTTGATATTGTTGCAACACCTGGCATTAGCGTAACACTTACCATCGATAGCCTTGCTGTAGTTGAAAATGGTTTAGAGATTTCACCAGCAGGTAATGTTTATTCAGTAAATGCTTTAACCGATACGGTCTTTGTCAATGCTTTTGTGGTTAACCAGCCCGGTCATTCGCTCGATGTTACAATGGATGCTGTTAATGTTACGTCCGCTGGATGTTCTGAAACCGAAGAAGATAATAACTTCTCAACCATTACTATTTATCCCATGCCGGCCATAGGAAAATTTGAGTAGAATTCTTTAATTTTTCATTCCTCCGTATTAGGAAAAATTTCATGGAAGCGATAGAACGCAATAGAAAACGCAATTACAGATCTTCTTCGTTGCACTTTCGATGACCCATGATAAAGATTATTACTTTGTGTATCTTTGTGCTTAAAAAGTAAACCGCAAAGGTGTTATGTTTGAAAAATGAAAAAGCATAAGCTAAAATTCTTAATTTAGTTAGCGACAAAACTAATTACAAATTAAAA
>JAFGGY010000077.1 GCA_016930365.1 Prolixibacteraceae bacterium
AAATATTGTATCGAATCGTTAATTATTTCAATATCGCTATAAGTGAATTTACTGATTTGCCTAAAAGTATAAATATCTAAAACGTTCAGTTGCTGTTCAATTAATGGGCTAATCCCACTTATCATTTTAAGGTCGTCCTTATCGGCTTCGGTTGCTGTTCCAAAACTATTGTAATCGAGAAAATGCTTACTTTGGATAAGTTGAATTATAGCTTCATTCTTATTAAAAAGTAATTCTTCGGCTTTGTTCATTTCCAACTTCATGTCGTCGGTTTCATTAACAGCCTCGTTATGAAGCGCTCTGAGAGCATTGACCTTCAATTCTAAGTGCTCAATTTCGTGTATATTATCACCGTTATTTTTATTCAGCTTACTTATTTCGGCATTTAGGTTAACAATGCGGTTATTGAATTCATGTCTCTCGAACTCAAGAACCTTCATCTTCTTTTTATAAATCGATTTGAAATATAACCATGAAGTAATGTACCCAATAATAGCGGCAACCAGTAACAACAATAGTATTTCGATGATTGCTACACCTTTTGTTTGTGCGAAAAGAATGATTAAAGTAGTCATGATTTTATTTTTTTATGGTAATTACTGTTCTTCTGTTATTTGCTCTTCCTGCTGCTGTATTGTTGTCATCGGCAGGCTGTTCCTCGCCTTGCGACTGAAGTATAATCTTACCCGGGGGTATGCCATTGCTTTCAAAATAATGTTGCATTGTTTCAGCCCGCCTGAACCCCAGTGCCATGTTATAACTGTTTGCCCCAACAGCATCGGTATGCCCTGTAATGCTGATACTGGCTTGTGAATTTTGATCCAGGTAAATTATTGATTCATAAACGTATTTTCCAGACAATGACACGGAACCGATATCAGACTTGTCAAAAGCAAAGCGGACGATAAGATCTTCAGGTGCAACTGCTTGTTTCTGCACTAATGCAAAATCTGTTGAGTCTACAGGAAATCCATCTTTTAACCTATCAACAACAATTGCTTCTAACAGGTCAGCCTCGATGTTTTGGCTTGTTTCCGGATCATCACATAGTTCCAGTATCTTACATACATAAATGTTGGTTGCAAGTATCGACCAGGTTGAAAATACTACAAGTCCAATGAAAAGAATTCTCATTCGTTTATATTTTTAATATGCTAAAATTCATAAAGTAATATTCGTATAAATATAGGGGCATCAACCTGATTATTTGTTATATAACCCCGGGCATTAATTATATAATTCACACATTGGAAAAGTGAACGGTTAATGAAAATGATACAGCTTTTTATTATTCCTGTTCATTATTATTCTTCATAGTCTCTTTCTTTTGCTTAGCCTTTTGTTTAGCCTCTTCCTTCCGCTCAGCTTCTTTCTTTTGCTCGGCTTCTTTCCTTTTTCTTTCGAAATATTTTTTGAAAAAGAAGCTCTCTTTAGCTGCATTCATATTTTCATCTAAACCTTTACTACTGCTTTTTAGGTTCAGCAGGGTCATATTAATCACATTTGCAAGAACAGTATCTTGCAGCAACATGCCAATTGTGCCTTCACCGCTGTTTATCATCATCATAATATCGGCAAGTTGTGCTGTTATAACTTCAGAATTAACTGCCGAAACCTTCAAACTTGCAATGAGTGTATCAAGTTCAACCTGGACCCCTGAAGCCATTTGCTGCAAATCGCCCGACATATACTCATCGTTACTTTGCTGTGCACCTCTCTCGCTGGGGCGATAATCAGCCCTTTGTGGTTTATTTTCATCTTTACTGTCTTTTTTATTAAAATAGCCACGGAACAGGAAATTGTGTTTGGCCGCTTCGAGTAATTCATCTAAGCCTTGTGAACTATATTTCAGGTTCAACATGGTTTGAGTAAGATTATCGGCCATTATTGAATCCCTGATTACTTTACCAAGTGCACCTTCTCCGCTGTTAATATCGACAAGTATTTCAGATATTTGTTTCGAACTTATTTTCAGGTTCACGGTCGACTCGCTTAAATCGTGTGCTATTGTTTCGTCGTTAATGAGTCGTCCAAGCGTGCCTTGGCCACCGTTTACTTTAACCATTACCTCGGCAAGTTGCGCAGTAATTGTTTCAACACTTACTGCCGACTTATCTAAGCTTGCAATAATGGCATCGGTTTCAATCGGTTCTTTCGATTCGATATGTTGACCATCGCGGGCAATTGAAGCTTGGCTGGTGCCTTGGGAAATTACCAATATTTTATCGCCAATAATACCGGCAGAACCAATAGCGGCCTGACAATCTTCCTTAATGAATTGCTGAACACTTTTCTTTATCAGTAAATCGACCTGTACTGTTGAGTCGTTTATTATCATTATATTATCGACAGTGCCCACATTTATTCCCGAAAATCGTATTTTATTTCCAACTTCCAATCCGCTTACATTTTGAAAATTAGCAGTAAGCTTAAATACCGGGTCGAACAGGTTTTTTTGCTTCCCGATAATAAAAAGGGCAATAAGGAAAATTGCTGTTCCACCTATTACGAACATGCCTAAGCGTACTTTGAACTTGGGTTTGTTTGTTTCCATTTTATTAACCTTTAAAGAATGATTTAATGAAAGGATCGTCGGAGTTTTCATAATCTCCAATTTTTCCATTTTTGTAAACTTGTCCTTCGTGCAACATTACCAAACGGTCGGCAGTAGCACGTGCACACTCAATGTCGTGTGTAATAATAATGGACGAAGTTTTATATTTTTTTTGCACCTGATTTATCAATAAGCTAATTTCGTCGGAAGTAACCGGGTCGAGCCCGGTGGTAGGTTCATCGTAAAGCATTATTTGCGGATCGACAATAATGGTTCGCGCAAGGCTAATCCGTTTTCGCATTCCACCCGATAGTTGCGATGGCATTTTGTGCAAAACATCCAATAAGCCTACATTTTCAAGCACTTCTGCAATTTTTTCGTCTATCAGTTTCTGTGTCATTTTCTTTTTTATACGGCGCAGCGGAAATTCAAGGTTTTCTTTCACTGTCATTGAATCGTAAAGCGCTCCGCTTTGGAACAAGAAGCCTATTTTCATTCTTAAGTTCGATAACTCTTCTCGCTTTATGACACTTACATCTTCACCAAGTACCCTGATTGATCCTTCGTCGGGGTTCAACAAACGCACAATGCATTTGATCAACACCGATTTTCCCGACCCCGATTTTCCGAGTACGACCAAGTTCTCGCCTTTATACAGCTGAAGCGTAACATCTTTCAAAACCTTTTGATTGCCAAAGCTTTTTTTGAGATTGCTTATTTCGACAATCGTTTCAGTGTTGTTCATTCCCGAGATTGATATGTTGTTGACTTGTTCCATTTTATTTGTTTCTTGTAAATAGTCATCGGTCTTCTGTCTTCCGTCTTCCCTATATCAGCATATCGGTAATCTGAACAGCAATCATATCGACAATGATAACCAACAACGAAGCCAATACCACTGCCGAATTGGCTGCAACGCCCACGCTCTCGGTTCCACGGCCGGCGGTATAGCCCTTATAGCTGCCAACTACACCTATTACCGCTCCAAAAAAGAAAGTTTTAACTACGGCCGGTAAAAAGTCGATCAGTTCGAATACGCTGAATGCTTGCGAAATAAAGAGGACAAAAGACACATCGCCTTTGATGTTTACTCCAATCCAACTGCCCATTATGCCCAATGCATCGGCATACAACACCAATAGCGGTATCATAAGTGTTGCGGCCAAAACCCTTGTAACCACCAAAAAGCGCATCGGATTTGTTGATGAAACTTCCATCGCATCAATTTGTTCGGTTACTTTCATTGAGCCCAATTCGGCTCCAATACCCGACCCTACTTTTCCGGCACAAATAAGGGCTGTAATTACAGGCCCTATTTCCCTTACCAGCGAAATGGCCACCATACTGGGTAAAAGACTAACTGCTCCAAAACTATCAAGTACCGGGCGTGTTTGTATGGTCAACACCAAACCCATAATTGCGCCTGTGATTGAAATAAGAGGCAGCGATTTAAACCCGATTTGGTGGCATTGGCGCAAAAATTCCTTGAATTCAAAATTACGAGAGAATGTTTCCCTTACTGCTTGCGAAAAGAATAGGAAAAAATCGGCTACTCCGATTAAAAATTCGTTAGCTTCGACCGTTTTAACCATCGTTTTTTCACTTATTTTGATGCTTGCATCTCGAATTTTCGGTACAATTTTTATAACAGGTAATTTTGTTTTCATCTATAATTGGGCTTTTCGACAGAAGTTTTAAGGTCTTCGCAATTTCTTTTAAAGCAACATTGTTCAGCTTAAAAAATGATTAAAGCGAAGAGATAATTTTGTGCAGTTCTTCTTTGGTTTTGCCCAGTTTCGTTTGAAGCCGACCAAGCATCTCCTCTTTTTTGCCTTCAGCAAACAACAGGTCATTATCGGTTAGGGTAGCATATTTTTGTTTGAGCTTGCCCTTTTGCTCGTTCCAGTTTCCACTCAATTCTGTAGTATTCATGATATATGATTCTAATTTGTGAACGAATTTTCACAACTATAAAGGTGGGTTTATGTACAATGAATTGTGTTACAGAAATTTCCGGAAGAGTTACATGATTCACATGTTCAACTTTACAAAAGAATTGATGCAGTAGCCCGAATGTATTACATCTTTTGAGCTATCTATATTGTTACGGATAAATTGATTCTTAATAGCTTTGTTTTCAAGCAAATCAATTAACCTTTCAAATAAATCTTGAAGTGCAAATCTATAATTGAAATAATTGTCGGCATATTCAATAGGGTCAGATGAATCGATGTTTACCACCAAATCAATGTTGCTTTTCTCATTAAATCTATCGGTTAACACAGTTCCAATTGCATACAACGATTCCACTTTATGTTGTTTACATAGGTCTTTTAGGGTTGTGGCAATTGTCGATGTACATGCTTCAAATTTTCCCCCAAATTTATAAAATCCAACTGATTTAAGAGGTGTTAAAATTGATGATTTAAAACGGGTACCCAATGGCCACGTTCAGCAACAGGTTGTCTTTTCGCCAGGTTGAACTGCCAAAGTCGATTTGGTCAGTTACCCAGCGTGAGTTTTCGTCCATCCATGGTTTGCGCAATGGTATGGCCAAATCGAACCGTAAAACGAAGAACGAAATGTCGATGCGCAAACCAAAGCCGGAGCCAACGGCCAGTTGATTGGCAAAATCGGAGAGTGAAAATGGAGTGCCAATTAACGAAGGATTTGATTCGAGCAGCCAAACATTTCCGGCATCGACAAAAACAGCCCCTTTGAAATAGCTGAATATATTGAAACGGTATTCGGCATTCATTTCCAACTTAACATCGCCCCCCAATTGTAAAAAGCCTTGTTTGTTCGTATCCTGAAAATAATTGCCCGGCCCAATCGAATTGATTTGGAAAGCACGTATGCTGCTTGGCCCGCCGCTGAAGAACTGCTTTGAATAAGGCAAAACCGATGAGTTGCCAAATGGCAAGCCAACACCGGCAAAAAGCCGCATAGCTGTTTTGTTCCTGTTTTTATGATTTAAAAACACCCTGCCGTCAATGCTTAGTTTTCCGAATTGTGAAAAAACCGAACCAGCTACCATTGCCGGGTTTTCTGTCGTGATGGTATTGCCGCCAATTCTTGTTGCCAATGCAAGTGCATTGCCTGCAAGTTCCGATTTTACCTGAAAAAACATGTGCACTTTTTTCCCTTGAAGCATCTGCTCGTTGTAGGTAAACGAATAGTTGCCACCGGCTACAAACTGCTCTTCGTAGCTTTTTTTCAAAAACGGGTTCGACTCCAATAATTCAGTAAAAACAGTCGATTTATTTCTGATTGACGAATAACTAATATCGATCGGGTTTAGTTCGTGTTCTTTTCTGACATCTTCTTTCCACCGATATCCATATATAAATTCAAAGGTGCGCATATCGAAATAGCTTACCTTTTTTAAAAAATTGTACGAAAGTAAAAAGTGGGTTTTGGGAAGATAGATGCTGTTCATCTTCTTTAATTTGAAAGGTACCAAGAAATTAGGAAAGGTAAGTTCCGCCTGTGGATTGTATGAATAAGTGTATAAATTATTTTGACTTCGACCAAGCTGAGCTTCGTAAGTGCCGGCCAAATTTAGCTTCAGCAATTCAGCTCCTTTAAAAGCATTTCGGTTGGCAATGCTTACATTCAATCGTGGTCCGGCAAAATTATTCGATTTTGAAATCATATCAATCTCCGTTCGGAAAGAGTATTTTGTCATGGGAGTTAATAAAATTATAGCATCCAACAAGCCTGCTGTAGAGTCGGTTGATTCCGAAAAGTTAATCTGCACCAATTTAAAGTAACCAATCGACATTAACCTGTTCAAGGTTGTTGTGTACTTTAGTCGCGAGAATATTTCGCCTTTTCGTAAGTAAACCGATCGGGTAATCACTTTGGGTTTCACCCTCATACGGGCTTCATTACCAACGAATTCAAAATCATCGACCATAAATGAATTTGCCGAATTGTGCCCAACACGTTCATTCAACGAATAGTTTTGATTGATGGTTACCTTATTGATACGGTAAACATTTAACGCGTTTTGCGGAATGCTGTCCTTTAAAGTAAGGTGGAATGAAACGGTTCGCTCAGTTACTGAGGTGTCGGCTTTAAAAAGCAAATAATCGGGGTTGAAATAAAAATACCCCTTGTTTTTCAATATCTCATCAATGCGACTCCGTTCGTTTTTTAGCACATCGAGTTGGTAGTTTGCGCCAATTTTAATCAACGAATGTTCTTTTTCGGCCATGATCAAAGCACTGATACTGTCGTCTGATATTTCGTAAATCAGTTCTTTAATGGTATACGGCGAATGCACATGACTGGTGTAAATCACTTTGGCCGTATGTTCCTTTTCAATAATTTCGGAGGTAGTATAACTGTTGAAAAAACCCATGTTGAACAGCGACGCATCGATGATGGCCGAAGTTGCCCCTGGTTTTACATGACTTAACAAAACCGGAGCGGTGCCATTTTTCCGCATCCATTTTTGAAGCATGCTGTGTGAATTTCCCCGGGTTGCATTGTATAACCATAGTTTTGGCCGCATCCCAAAGTAGCTTTTATTGGGTTGGGGGCGAACCACATCTTCGGCTGTTTTTTGAATTGAACGCTTATTGATTTCTTCGGTTGATTCCAACTTGATTTTTGCACCCACATAAAGCTTTTCGCCAACAGGTAAATGCCTGGTGCCGCTACAAGCTGCCAAAAACAGGCAGGCAAGAATGAGTAGTATGTTGTTAATTTTCTTCATTTATATTGTTACTCCTGCAAAAGTCCCCCTTGAGGGGATTTAGGGGGCTTTGTTTTGAACAGCCTTCTCCAGCTATTAAAATCGCGCACATAAACTACACCGACACCGGTTTCAACCAGTTGACCTTCAATAGCTCCTTCATATTGATCGTGGCGAAATCCTTTTAGCCTGAAACTACCATCTTTGTTCAGTTTGTATTCTATAGTAACATCGCTGGCAATGTCGCTAGTTGAATTATGCTTGGCCTCTTCGCCTTCTACATCAACCGTACCACCAATTTGAACAGACAAACGCTCGTTAAACAGTTGCTTTTTCAGGCCAATTTCCACCTGTGTTCTTCCTTCGGCCTGCCCACTTTGATAATCGTCGTAACTCTGGATGTCGAAATTTAGCTCCATGCCCGGAATTACTTTTGAACTCAGTTGGTTTAACTGGGCCGATAAAAACTTACTCACAGTGGTGCGTATCATTGTCGAGGAACTAGCCAATTCCAATTCAAAGGGGTTTTCCTGAATAAACCGACCTAGCACCAAAAGGGCAAAAACCTGTTTATTCAATGACGATGGATCTTGATTAAGCAAACTCAATTTCTGATCAACTACTCCGCCCATGATACCTTTATCTTCCTGCGCTAATTGAATTTCGAAACTAATTTCGGGCTGCAAAATTTTCCCCCTAAGTTTCAACATAACTTCAAAAGGATAACGTTGTTTGTAGGCGCCCTTTTCAACATTGCTTAAACCAACAAGTTGATCGGCTACCAGATCGTAAGGTGAAACCTGCACTGTATGCCGCGCGTTGATGTTGATATTGGCATCCAAGGGATCGCCGTTCCAAATAATGGTGCTTCCACCATCAATGTCGAACTGTTTTTTGATTATCGATTCGAGCGAAACGAGGTAACTACCCTCACTTAAATTATAGGCTCCAGTGAGACTCATTATCCCGCTGGGATCCATGCTGAAGCTCAGTGCTGCTTCTCCCTTTACCACCAACGAGTCGGTCGATGCCGGATCCATCAGCAGTCGGAGCGTGGCATCTTTATCGATTTCAACAATCGACGAAACATCGAAGCCTTTCAGTTTTGATTTTTGACGTTCGGTTTGTTGTATTCGAAATAAAATAGGATTAAGTTTCATCCCGGAATTGAATTCCACCACATCTTCGCCTTTATCGGTAGTAAGCTGATCTTCGGGAACAACAAAGGTAAAACCTGAGCCCTTTTTCATTTTCAACCTGGCGTTTACCACAGGCAATTCCATTGGCCCTGTAACGTCAATTTTACTGTCAATAATCATTCGTCCAAAAAAAACGTCGTTGTCGTTAACGGTGGTGTTAAACAGCAGGAAGTCTTTTGAGCTCAAACTCACATTAAAATTTATATCGCTAAATTTCTGCATTTTAACAACTCCGTTAACGCTTGCTGTGTTTTGTTCGCTATCCAAAAACGTAAAATTATTGAAGTAAATGCCGTCGTTTTTCAATTGAATGCGCTCGTTTTTCAGTTCGATGCGGTTGTTCATAAAAGCAGGTTTCATAAAGACATTATTGAAAACCATTTGCCCGGTTATTCCGGGGGCATTGGTGTTGCCGGCAACTAAAAATTCGCCGCTAATCATACCCGATGCTTCAGAAATTTGCCCCATCGAAAAGGCTTCGAGGGTTTTCATCGATAGCGATTCAATTACAGCTTTAATGTTGATGGAATTGGCTCCTCCATTGGGAATGTAGAAACCTTTTACACTTAGGTTATTATCGGCTCCCGACAAATTCGCATCGATATTAAAGCGCTCCGGTATTGTATTTTCAGCCTTTATTGATAGGTCGCCCAAAGGGTTTTTGTTGATAAACAATTTCGAAATACTTGCATCGGCAATAATCCCATAGCTTTCGTTTACCCGTTTTAAAAGTGCGTTTCCGTTTATTGTTCCATTAATCAGGGTGCTTTCTTTAGTCATAATGTCAGCAAGATCGGAGATCTCAAAATTTTTGATCACAATGTTTAGGTCGTCGTTGAACCGATCGTTAAGCGAGGCAATATTGACCTGGCTTTGGGCATTGTACATGTTCATGTTGTGAACCAGAAATCCCTGTTTTCCAAATTCGACGTAATTATCGGCTGCAATGTCCCATTGTTTGTTCATCAGGTAAAAATCGGAGGGGTTGATCGCCAGTTTGAAGTTGCCCTTTTCTTTGGTAACCAAGGAGCTGACCAACAGTTTTTTGAACAGCTTTTCATCGATCGACGAAACGGACGAAGTGAGTTGATTATTGGTCATTTTTCCGCCAATAATCAAATTGGACAGGCTCATTTGTGCGTTTGAAATGCTTTGGGTCGAAATACTGTAATTCAAGGCTGTGTGATCAGAATTCACATCAATTACAACATCTTCAATTTCGGTAGTTCCATAAACGATTTTCTTTAAGGAAGCATTCAGTTTCAGGTCGTTCATTTGGCTGTCGAAACTACCGGTTATCATTCCCGGTATAAACTCGTTTAATCCGGGCAACAGCAAATCGGATAATATTGGGTGATTGTGCAACTGAATCTCAAAATTAAATTTTGATTGTTCATTTTGAGTGGCCGGAGCAATGGAGTCGGAAAGCGGAAAATAGTTGTTGATGAACCGGGTAAGCACATCGGCAAGGGCAATTGGCGAAATAGTGCCGGAATATTTCATGCCAATGAGCGCACTGTTGATATTCAACTCGCTTTTTTTAGCTTCGTTTACCGATGCCGCGAGCAACGATTCGAGCCGATAGGTTTTGTTTTCGCTAACAACAATAATGTCGGAAATACCAGCTGTTCCGTTCATTTTATTGACTGTCCCCCCCGATAAACCTGCTTCGGCAACAAAGCTGATGCGTACATCTTTATCAACAAAATGAAGCTTTTGAAGATCGGCTCCTAACATATCCAGCTTAAAATTGAATTTTTCCTCACCGGAGACCAAACTTACCAGCCCGTTGAAATCGAACACGGCATTTTCATCGTCAAGGTTTACCGTACCTTCAAATTGTTTTCCATCAACGGCACCATCTATCACAAGGTTTTGATAATTATACTGATTGAGGTACAGTTGTGTGGCTTCGGCTTTTATTTTTGCCTTAATTGTATTGATGTCCAAACTTTGCCCTACCGCTTCGGCAGTTAACGAAACCGGCCCGTAAAGAAGGGTATCTTTCAACAAAAGGCCAAAATTGAGTTGGTTTAAATTTACTTTTCCGTTGAAGTTTTCTTCGGTGTCGATGCTTGCTGTTAGATTGGCATCGCCAAAGCTGCTTTTCAAATTGGCTGTTGTTTCAAAATCCTTCATTTTTCCTTTAAAAGCAATGTCCAGATCAATGTTTTTGGGGAGTTCAATGCTCTCGGGAATTGATGTGCCCGCCATCATTATTATGTCATTTTTGCCTGAGTGAAGCTTTAAATTTGGAAAATCGAAAAAGGCAGTCTCTAAATCAGGCAGCCCTGTTATGTTGAAATCGGTTTCGAGCAAAGTGTTTTCTCCGGTTTTTACTATCAAATTCTTGCCAGTTAAATGATTCATTGGCCCGTTTATGTTTCCCAAAATGCTTGTGGTGTTTTTAGTGTTTTGAAAAAAAGGCTGTTCACTTAAAGCTTGGCTGAAATAGAGCACATCGGGGCTTTTGAACCTTACGTTGCGCATCTCCAGTTTTAGGTTGCTGAAATTGTAGTTCTCCACAAATGCATCGAGTGACGGAAAATGAAGGCTAAAATCGGCATCGATGGTCGAGTTAGGGGTTGTGAGCTTCAGTGCCTGTGCAGAAATAGAATGAGCATCCATGCTGAAATTGGCAGCCAAGCTATTGATTACAAAGTGGTTTTGAACGATGGCCATGAATTCATGAACCGAAACTTTGGTTAAATCCCTGTCGTAATAAAAATCGCTACCAGTAAGCCATAAACTGTTAAAAGCTAAATACTCGGGATTAAATTCGTTTTTCTTTTCGGGGTTATTGCCAACCCTGTAGGTAAAAGAATTATCGTCCATCTGCATTTTGTCCACCGAAACTTTCCAATTGTTTGTAGTTGTTGAAATGCTTGGTTCATCATCTAACTTGGGTTTAAAGTCGTGATACCGAATGTCGCTTTTCGACAGGTCGATGGAGGCAAGCGACAACAATTCTGTTTCCAAATCGACATTGCCTTCTTTTAATTTGCACTGGTCGATAATGGCCAAAACAGACATCATTTGAACCGAATCGGCATATTGAACAATGGCGTTGCTGAGCTCAAGGCCCTGTATAAAAATGTTTGGCATTACAATACTTGTGTCACTTGTTGAGCTATTGCTTGTTGGCGTTTGTTGTATAACTGCGCTTAAGCCATCTAACAAAAGCTTATCAACTTTGTAAACCGATTTTTTGAAATCGATCTGTTCTACATTCAATTCCAATTTATCTATTTCAACGCTTACGTTCATTGCCGCATAATTGTCGTTGTAAAAAAACCGGATGTCTTGCAACATAATTTTATCGAGATTAATAGCCCAGGCAGCCGACGATACCACATCGGGTTTTTTCTCTGCTGTTGAGTCGCTAAATGCAGTTGTCAGGAAATTGTAGTTAAAAACTTTATCGGTTTTGGAGTTGTACAAGTTTACCGTAGCATTTTTAAGCGAGAATGAGTTGATGGTTATTTTACTTGAAAACAGATCGTAAAGGGCTATGTTTATTTTTGCCAGCCCGGCATAAACGAGCGTATCGTTTTGGGTGTCTTCGAGGTAAAGCTCTTCGATGACGATTGATTTTGGAAACGAGATATTAACTTTCTCCAGTTCAACTTTAGTGTGAGTTTTATTACTGATAAAAGTGGTAGCTTTTTGAATAATTTTTGTTTGAATGGAAGGAAAATTGATTAATACAGCCAATATTACTGAAAGTAAAATTACGCTAATAATAATCCAAAAAATTACCTTAACTGTTCGCCGTATCAGTGTTTTTGCCGAAATCATTTTCTTTGCAAGTGCTTTTTAAGTTGTCGAGAAATTACAATTTTTATTTGATTCGTTTGGATAATATTTGCAATTCTTTATTGGGTTTGTTCAACAAGCTACAGCGAATTGATAGTAGTAACCAGCTCAAGTTTTGAAATTCCGAGTTTATACTCCAGATTCTCAATC
>JAFGGY010000078.1 GCA_016930365.1 Prolixibacteraceae bacterium
CGAAGCTCTTAACACTTTTAGCTCGGACACTAAACGTACTTTTGCATCACCTTCAACACCAATTGTTCCGTCTTCGATCTGCGACAGCAAGCGATTACAGGTAGTAATTCCATTGTAGGTCCGATTCCATGGTTCCCAAACCGAATTATCATCGCTTGTCCAAACGTGCTGATGCCAACGCTTATAAATACCACCATCGACCCATCCATTGGGACGAGCGGGTATAACATCCTGGTCGGCACATAGCTCCTGCCCACGTACCACTCCATTCCACAATAACATGGTTTCGCGCCAGGGCACATAAGCTGCATTTATTAAATAACTAACATCGGCTTCGGTTTGAGGATTGTATTGCGAACCAATTACATTGCCATAACTTTCATCTTTCAGTTCTATACAGGAACTGAAAACTACAATTAGGCAAATAAAAAGGCTGTTCCACTTAAATATTTTTGTTTTCATTTTACTGCTAATTTTTATGTTTAAAATTGAATATTTACCCCCAACGAGAACATACGTACACTGGGATACTGATTTCGGTTATCGTGCCCGGGAGAAAGTCCCGAGGTGTTAACTTCGGGGTTGACCCCTTTGTACCCGCTTATCGTGAGTGCATTAATCACCGATCCGTAAACCCGAACCGATTGAAGGTAGCGCCCCGTGTTATTTAAGGTATAACCCAGGGTTATATTATCAATTTTCCAATAATCACCGTCTTCAACATAGTAGCTATTAAACTCGGGATCTATTTCGGTGCTTAGCTTTTGTTTCCCGAAAACTAAATCGTTAACAGACGACAAACGGTTTTCCATTCGACTGTTTTTAGTGTTTTCGTAATACATCCGGGCTTCGTTAATAATCTGGTAATCAAAAGCACCTCTCATATTGACACTTAAATCGATGTTTTTGTACCTGAACGTATTATTCCAGCCTGCATACATAGTTGGCAGTCCGTTACCTATTACCTGCTTATCTTCGGGAGCACGTGTAAATTCATCGTAAGGTACTGCTTCGCCTTCACCATTTTCGTATATCCATTTTCCTTCATCGTCAACATCTGTAACTTTATATCCCCAGAAGTTGCCGATGCGCTCGCCTACCTGTACCCGATGCGACTGAGTTTTAACCGGCTCGACCAGCCAGCCAGTGTCGAAATAATCATAATCGGTTTTAAAAACTTTACCATTGATGCTTTCGAGTTGATTGCTGTTCTTAGAGAAAGTGATATCAGAATTCCATTCAAAATTCTTTGATTTAACAGGTACTGTCGAAAAAAGAAACTCAACGCCCTTATTTACCATAACTCCACCATTGGCTTTAATCCAGCCATAATCGTATGGTGGCACCGAAACAGCAAAATCGTATAATAAACCATCAACGGTTCGCTTATACAGGTCGATCGATCCCGACAAGCGGTGATTTAAAACCGAAAAATCTAAACCGATATTTGTTTCCTTTTTTTCCTCCCACTTAAGATCGGGATTTGGGTTTGATGCCGGAACGATGGTTTGTAACCATTTGCCATCAACATAAGCATATTTTCCGTACCTAAGCATACCCACTCCCAGGAAAGCCTGGTTGGGTTGAGAGCCGGTTACCCCATAACCCACACGCAGTTTCAAATTGTCGAATATTTCCTGATCGGCCATAAATCCCTCCTCGGTAATCCGCCATCCAAGTGATATCGACGGGAACAAGCCCCATTCATTATCGGTTCCCCACAATTGACTGGCACCTTCGTATCGAAGGCTTGCCATCAACAAATACCGATTGTTATATGAATAAGTTCCGCGACCAAAGAAACCAATTAAGTTTGAAGTGCTCTTTGATGAGCCGGCTCCGGCCTTTCCCTCTTTCAATGCTGAACCAATGCCGATATTGTACCAACCTCCAAAATAATCATCCTGAAAGCCATAATTATTGAAGTACATATTTTCGTAATCCGACTCATTGTAACTGTAACCGGCAAGAAAACTGAAATCGTGATCGCCAATCTCATTTTCGTACAAGGCTGTAAGGTCGGCAACTTTTTCTGCTCTTGTCGTTGCTCCAACCGACGACCAACCATTAAGTCCATCTCGTAATGACGATACATGACTCAAGGTTTCGGAATAACCATGGGTTCTGTTATAGCGCAAATAAGAAAACACCGCATTAAATGTTAAATTCTCGAACGGTTTAAACAGAATATTTGAATTAAACCGCAGCTCCGAATTTTTAACCTGACCATCACTCTCATTAAGCCTGGCCACTGGGTTTTCATATTCAAACTTACTAAAGTTTTCGTGCCATGTTCCATCTTCATTTTTTATCGGATCGGTAGGATTTCGTGAGAGTGCCATGCGATACGTATAACCATTAAAACTTCCGTTACTGCTGGTTGAAGGATGCGTATTAACCATACCGATAACACCCAGTTTAAACTTCAGCATATCGTCGAGCATACTATGATTTACCTGAAATCGCCCTTTAAATGTTTCGTTGGCCGATTTCATCATGATACCTTCCGATGAGTTATAATTTGCATTCGCAAGGTAATTCGTTGCACTATTCCCTCCCTGAAAAGTCAGGTTATGAACATGTGATAGTGGAGTTCGGGTAATTTCATTTAACCATTCTGTATTATAACCATGATTCTCGTTTGGATATAATGCCGCAAATTCATCAGCGGTAAGCATTTCAGGCTCCCGGGCAATTTGCGCCGTACTTACATACCCGCTATAATCCAGCTTATTAACCGCGCCTTCTGATTTTTTAAACTGTTTTGTGGTAATCAGAATAACACCATTATTTCCCCTTGTGCCATATATTGCTGCTGCCGAACCATCTTTTAATACGTCAACACTTTCAACATCTTCGGGGGGTACGGTAGTTAAACTACCGGGTACACCATCGATAAGCACCAGGGGTGAAGTATTGGCACCTCCAAGGGTATTGGTACCCCGCAGTTTAATTTGTGTGCTTGAGGTGGGATCGCCACTGGGGTTTGTTACAACTAAGCCCGCCACTTTACCCTGAACAAGCTGACCAACATCTTTTATTGCTCCTTTATTAAACGCTTCGGGTTTTACACTGGCCACCGAACTGGTAACATCGCCGGCCTTAACCGTTCCGTAGCCAATTGCAACCACTTCGTCTAATCCAATATTCCCCGATTCAAGTGTAATATTGATCTCAGAAGCATTGACCAAAACTTCTTTGGTTTCCATTCCAATAAATGAAACAAGCAATGTAGCTCCCTCTGCTACATGATCGAGCTCGAAATCACCATTTTGATTGCTAATGGTACCGTGCGTTGTTCCTTTTACCACAACCGTTGCTCCCACTACCGGATTTCCATTGTCATCGACAATCTTACCTCTTACATTCTTCGACTCCTGTGCATTCAGACGCATCTTTGTTTTTTCGTTCAATTCATTGCTGTTGTTTGCATATGAGTCGAATACATTAAACAACAAAAGCGAGCACACACAAAGCATAATTAATACGCCCGGTGCTCGTAAAAACTTTGGAATTTGAAGCATAGCGCTCTTCCATTTGTCAGTAACTTCTTTTTTCATAGTTTTAATTAGATTTATTATACATTCTTCTATTGCGTCTTGCATTAATTTCAATGAACAAATCATTTTAATCTGAATACAAAACCCGGCAACAAAGCTATCGTGGTGTAAGCGCAAGGAAGCAAACAAATGTTGCAAGAATTATCACGATGGTTGATATTTAAGATAAACGAGGCAGCCAAAACCACCGTAATACGCTCACATACTTATACTTCCAAAGCATCAACATTCATTATTGTCCCCCGAAGACTACTCCAACTTACATGGTGTTCATTTTTTCAATATTTTTATTCTATGTTTTTTAATACGATCCGATTCATTGTTCTCCTCATCCTGCTGATGCCAATGACAGCATTCGCACAGGATCATTATGTTTTTTCGCGCATCAACCACGAGCAAGGTCTTTTTGACCATCGTATTCGCAGTATTAATCAATTAAGCGATGGACGTATGGTGGTTATAACCGAAGGTCAGGTTAATTTTTATGATGGAGTATATTTCCAGTCACTTCACTACGACGAAGAGCAGGTATATAATTTATCAGCTTATTCGGGCTTTCATCACAGCTATGTTGACAATGAGGATTTTTTATGGTTGAAAAACGAGCATCAGTTAATGCTTTTTGATCTTCAGAAAGAACGTTTTGTGAGCAACACAAAACAGATTCTGGAAAACCAGGGGCTTACAGACTCGATTGCTGATTTGTTTATGGATAGCAACTTCGACTTTTGGTATGTTGGCACTGAAAATGAACTCATTTACAGAAAATCAGGCAGTAAGCGCTGCGAGTTGTTTCTACACAATCTTGCTTCAAATACTGAAAGGAACGACCAGCTTTACGATTTAGCTGTAGTTGACCAAAAGCTATATCTTTTTTACAAGTCAGGCTGTATCATAGCTTACGACACCAATACCAAGCAACAACTTTTAAAAACACGTTTTCCGAATAGTGGATACGACAACAACTATACCTATACCCTGATGGTTGTTCCATACAAACATTATTTGTACCAAATAAGAAACGGTTCCGATGGAGGCATTATGCATCGTTACAACACTCTGAACGAAACCTGGGACAGCATTTTCAAAACCCATACATGGTTCAACACACTAACTATTGAAAATGAAAAAAATTGCTGGTTAAGTTCATCTGAAGGAATATGGATAATTGACCATCATACACTTAATAAAAGTCATCTGCCGAACATCAAACTCATCGACGGCAAAGTATTTAAAACAGAAATAAGCACGCAATTTCACGACAAAAATGGTGGTTTATGGATAGGAACCTTTAATCGGGGGCTTTTGTATTACCATCCAAACCGGTTTAAATTCAGAAACTACGGACGATCGTATTTTAACACTGCCGACGATGAAAACCTCGAAATTACCTGTTTTGAAGAAAACGATGACAATATTTTGGTTGGCACCCGCAATGGAATCTATCAATATTCAAAAAATACGAAACAATTGACACTCGTTCAAGGTCTGCCATCAACGCTTAATTGCAATGTGCTTTTCCGGGACAAGAACAAGCAACTTTGGTTAGGAACTGAAGATCATGGTCTGTTCAAAATGGGAGACAAAATCGAACGTTACCACTATACGGAGCCGATACTTGACTTTTTTCAAACCGACTACGACCATCTTATTTTGTGTACCAACAGCAACCTGGTTTCTTTCGATATTGAGAATAAAACAGTTGAATTGTTGAACATAGATTTACCACAACCACATTCATTAATAAAATATAAAACCGACTCGATACTTGGCATTGCTTACAACAGGCTGTTCATTCTCGATAAAAAGAAAATGTCCGTTCATTTTCAACATACTAATAATTCATCTAAATCGCTTATGTTCAGGCATAGCAATCACAAATACAATTCCTTACTAAAAGATGGCAGAGGTTTTATATGGTTTGGC
>JAFGGY010000079.1 GCA_016930365.1 Prolixibacteraceae bacterium
CGAGTACGGCTCGGGCTTCGATGGCACAAAGCTTAGCGGCAGCGAGCACAACGATGTGTTTGCAACCGAAAACGGCAATGTGAAAACCCTTACCAACCACTCGGGGGGAATTCAGGGCGGAATATCCAACGGACAGGACATTTACATGAAAGTTGCCTTTAAACCGATTGCCACCTTGCTGAAAGAGCAAAAAACAATTGACAAAGATTTAAAAGCAACTACCGTAAACCCAAAAGGACGCCACGACCCATGTGTGCTGCCACGAGCAGTTCCTATTGTCGAAAGCATGGCTGCCCTGGTACTGGCCGATCATTATTTGTTAAGCAAAAATGCAAAGCTTTAAATACGAAAAGGCTGCCTCGCTTAAAAGGCAGTCTTTTTTTTTACTTATTTTTGCCGCATGATTCAGGAATGTACTATCGACGAAATACTTTCGCAACAAGGCGCCATTATCGACGTACGCTCGCCGGGTGAATATGAAAAAGGACACATCCCCGGCGCAGTAAATATTCCTCTTTTCGACAACGACGAACGAGCTCACGTAGGCACTGTTTACAAACAACAATCGAAAGACGATGCTGTAAAATTAGGCTACAAATATGTTACGCCTAAACTACAATGGTTTATCGACGAAAGCCTGAAAGTAGCTCCTGAACGCATGGTAACGGTTCACTGTTGGAGAGGCGGCATGCGAAGCCAGTCGTTTGCTCAGCACCTGCACGACAATGGCTTCAGCCACATAAATCTTATATCAGGCGGCTATAAAGCATACCGAAACCATGTGCTTAACACATTCGAAAAACCATATTCACTACAAATATTAGGCGGATACACCGGAAGTGGCAAAACCTATATTCTAAAAGAGCTTGAAAAACTGGGCGAACAGGTTATCAACCTCGAAGGTTTAGCGAATCATAAAGGTTCGGCCTTTGGAGCAATTGGTCAAGATATACAGCCTAGTGTTGAGCAATTCGAAAACAACCTGCACCAACAATGGATGAAGTTAAACCACAACAAACCCATTTGGCTCGAAGACGAAAGTCATAATATCGGATTCGACAAAATACCCATGCATCTGTACCTGCAAATGCGAAACGCTCAACTGTATTTTATTGATATCCCAAAAACAGAACGTGCCAAACACCTTGTTGATGAATACACCGGGGAGAACGACGCACTATTGGCCGAATCAATTTATAAAATATCTAAACGCCTTGGAGGTCAAAATGTTAAAGATTCGATTTCATATCTTGAACAAAAAAACTATTTCGAAGTTGCTTTAATTGCGCTTCATTATTACGACAAAAGTTATCATAAAGGATTATCATCGCGCAATAGCAAAAATGTATCGATTATTCCGCTCGAAACCGTTAACCACAAAAGAAACGCTGAAATAATTTTAAATTCAATAAAATAATGAACACAATTAAACTCACACAATACAGTCATGGTGCCGGATGCGGTTGCAAAATTTCGCCAAAAGTTTTAAGCACCATTCTCGAAACCAACATCGAACAAAATATGGATGCCAGGTTACTGGTAGGCAACGACAGCCGGGACGATGCAGCGGTATTCGACCTGGGAAACGGGAAAGCGATAATCAGCACAACCGATTTTTTTATGCCCATTGTTGACGACCCTTTCACATTTGGAAAAATTGCAGCCGCCAACGCCATTAGCGATGTATATGCCATGGGAGGAAATCCGCTTATGGCAATTGCCATACTGGGATGGCCCATTAATAAAATTCCGGCCGAAACAGCCCGACTCGTCCTCGAAGGTGGCCGTGCTGCCTGCAAAGAAGCCGGCATAGCCTTAGCCGGTGGCCATAGCATCGACAGCCCCGAACCTATTTTTGGGTTGGCCGTTACCGGCGAAGTAGAAACCAGCAAAATAAAACGCAACGATACCGCAAGCGAGGGCTGCCTGTTGTTTTTAACCAAACCCCTTGGAGTTGGCATTCTGACTACGGCTCAAAAACAAGGAAAACTGAAACCCGAAGACGAAAACCTTGCGCCCGGCTACATGGCTCAGCTCAACAAAATTGGGTCTCAATTGGCCGAATCGGAACATGTAAAAGCCATGACCGATGTAACAGGTTTCGGGCTACTGGGGCATCTCACCGAAATGTGCGAAGGCAGTAAACTTTCGGCTGAAATTGAATACCATAAAATACCTAAAATCGAAGGCGTTGAACAGTATATTGCTCAAAATTGCATGCCCGGAGCTACACAAAGAAACTGGGAAAGCTACGGGAACAACATCAAGCTGAAAAACGAGCAAATGAAAGCCATACTTTGCGACCCACAAACCAGTGGCGGCCTGCTAATTGCGGTTGACAAAACCGGCGTTGAAGAAATAAAAATAATGCTCGAAAACAATGGCATTGCAGCCGAACCGTTTGGAGTACTAACTCACAAATCAGACATCAGAATCAATGTACTTTAATCCCGAAACCTTATATGGCATGTGGTTTATCATTCTTTTTCTTCTGTTTTTACTTTTAACCGGCATTTACACATTCAAGGCCTTTCGCCAGTCGTTATCTGCTCGCAAAAAAAACTTAGCCTGGATCTACCTAATTTCTGCGGTGATACTATTTTCGGGCTTCGTTATAATGTGGCAACGTCAAGCCAGCAATTACGGTAATGTATCGATAATGGTAAACATTCTCATCAGCCTGATGATTGTTGTTTTCCTCTCCACACTATTCTCAACCGCTTTCTTCGTCATTGATGATGTACGACGAATTTTTCAATGGATTTTTGTATCGCTTCGTCGAAAACGAATTGCCCCTTACCCGATACGAAGCCGAACAGCCGGCATTTCAGCTGTTTCGCTGAACAGCATTGTACTGGCACTGGTTTTATACGGTACCTTATTCGGGTTTACCCACTTTAAAGTACATCGAGTTCCATTTGAACATCAGTCCATTCCCGAAGCTTTTGATGGTTTCAAAATTGTACAGATTTCGGATTTACACCTCGGAACGTTTGGCAGTGTCAGGCAGCTCGACAAAGGACTGAAAATGATAACCGAACTAAACCCCGATTTGATTGTTTTCACAGGCGACCTGGTAAATAATCTCTCTGTCGAGGCTGTTCCGTTCATCAATTCGCTAAAGAAAATTGAAGCACCATACGGGAAATTCGCCATCATGGGCAACCACGATTATGCCACCTACGCCGGCAGCCTTAGCAAAAAAGAAATAAGTGAAGACATTCAAAATCTGAAAAATATACTTTCGCAGATGGGCTTTACGATGCTCGACAACTCGAACCAGGTTATTAAACTTCAAACCGATTCAATAGTATTAGCCGGAGTCGAAAACTGGGGTATAGCACCATTTCCACAGTATGGTAATCTAAACCAGGCACTGGCAGGCATTAGCGAATCATTTATTATAATGCTATCGCATGACCCCTCACACTGGAGCGAACAAATTGTAGATTTTCCGCTATCGATTGAGCTTACCCTAAGCGGGCACACCCATGGCATGCAAATGGGAATTGAGACGAAGAATTTTAAATGGAGCCCGGTGCAATATCGATACAAAAACTGGGCGGGGCTATACCAGCAAGGCGATAAATACCTGTATGTAAACCGTGGATTTGGCGGGATTGGATTCCCGGGACGAATTGGAATCCGCCCCGAGATAACGCTTATTGAACTAAAAAGCCGGCACTAAAAACTCAGAACATTTTTCAGATTTTTATACCCACTTTTGCTGATTTTGAGTTTCGCGTGGTCGTTTTTCAGAATAGCAACATGTGTTTCTTTCTCGTACTGTTGAATTTCGGCTATCTCGTCAACCCTCACTATAAACGAACGATGAATACGCGCAAACTCCGACGGATTCAAGTGCTTTTCGAAAAACTTCATCGTTTTTTGCTTCACAAATCGTTTGTCTTTGGTATAAATCATCACATAATCGTCGAGCGATTCGAGATAACGAATATGGTCAACCGGTATAATGTGTATTTTACTTTTGTCTTTCACCACTACCCTTTCGATAAAATCCGATTCGGGTTCTTCGGTTAGTTTATCGATGGGGGTATCGCTGCTTACATTCCCACGAATGCGCTCGATAGCCCGGTCGATAGATTCCATCAGCCTTTCTTTCGAAAAAGGTTTCAACAAATAATCAACAGCGTGATGCTCGAAAGCTTTAATAGCATACTGGTTATATGCAGTAGTAAAAATGATTTCAGGGCGGTATTCGAGCAATTCGAGCATTTCGAAACCGGTAAGTTTCGGCATTTGAACATCGAGTAAAATCAAATCGGGTTTCATGTCGTTAATAGCTTTTAGCCCGTCGAAACCATTTTCACATTCGGCAATAATTTCAATTTGTTCGTTATCGTCGAGATAACTTTTTACAAGGTTTCGTGCCAATAGTTCATCTTCAATAATGATGGTTCTGATTTTTGTGCTCATGATATTTTTTTGTTTTGTGGTATTTCTAATGTTACGGTAAACACCTGGTTTTCGTCGCTAACGCTTAGTAAGGTTGAATCGCCATACACCAACCCCAGTCGTTTTCGAATGTTATACAAGCCAATACCTTCGCCCTTCTTTTTATGAGCATCGGTCTCGTAGTTATTCGACAAAACAAACACCATATTGTTTTCGTTGCGCGAAATTTTTGTTTTAATGCAAACATTGGTGGTTGTTTCGTAAACGCCATACTTGATGGCATTTTCGTACAAGGGTTGTAAAATCATATTTGGGATTTGGCATTTTTCGCAATCTTCTACCTCAAAATCGACCTGAAGTTTATCGCCAAAACGTACTTTTTCAATTTCGAGATACAGCTTGATGTGCTCAATTTCCTGGTCGATGCTCACCAATTCGTTTTGTTTATGTTTAAGCGAATATCGTAAAAAAGACGAAAGTTTGATAACCATTTCGCGTGCTTTTTCGGGTTCGGCTACAGTTAAGTACGAAACCGAATTAAGGCTGTTAAACAAAAAATGGGGATTAATTTGCGATTTCAGTTCGTTCAGCTGTGTGGTGGTAACCAATTCTTTCAGCCGGGCTTCTTCTTTCGATTTTTCTTTTAACCTGTCGTAATAAAAGAACGTGTAATAGAACACCAGAACAAGAATATAAATTAGTGCTCCAACACCGGCTTTTCCGGGCAAAATATGGTTAAAATGTGCTTTGGCTGTATCGCTATCAAAAAGCAGAATATCAATTTGATTGGTAACCCACATCCAAAACGAGACCATGAACAACATAGCTACCAAATGGTAAAGCACAATATACAATTGGCTTCGTTTTTCGTTTACGCTTCCAATTACGACATACCAAACTCCCAAGCCCAGCAAAGCCAGCACAACATTCGAAACAATCACATCGACCAGGGTAATGGCGATGTTCAGATCATAAATTGTTCGTTCGAAAAAAAACTGAATAATCGAAACGATGATCCAAAACAGCCCATACCATACCAGAAGTGCCGGGTTTTTAAAAAATGGATGCTTCATCGTAAAACCTTGAATTAGTGAACCTTGTCGTAGTTTCGCACCTCGGTGCCGCCAAAAATACAGACTCCGCTTAAAACAATAGTTTTAGCAGGATTTGGGGCGTAGGTAGGATCTTTTACTCTCAAATCGCTGTAACCACCAAAAATAGTAGTGATTTTATTAAGTACAGTCCAATCGTTGGGTACTTTTATGATATTTCCACCAAACATGGTTGTTACTTCAACCGAACAGCCATCGTATGCCGGGGTACATCTACGTAAATCGACTTCGGCACCCCCAAAAATAGCGGTTGAATGCCCTCCCCTCAAATTAGAACTTATCACGTTTATTTCACGTCCGCCAAAAATTACAAACTCGTCGAAAAAGTCGCTATCGACCCCTTTTCGCGAATAATAATGATCATCGCCGTGGGCTTTGGCATTGCTACTACTGTTTCCATTGCGGTATTCTTTCGAATAGCCTTCGTTTTGGCTACCCGAAAAATCCTTATAATGCCAGCTATTCTCCTTTAATTTTTTTTTTCGGTTATTCCCCAGTATTAGTACCAATCCCAACAGCAATAACAATGAAGGCCAGAAAAAACGTTTAATTTGCTTGTAATCTTCAAAAATATCGGGCAACATAAAGAATGCGCCAACCCCCATCACAATAATTCCTGCTCCCTTGTTCCCGCTAATAAACACAAAAGCGCCAATGGCTACCAGCAACATCTTCCACGAAAGCAAAAAGTCATAAATCTCCCAATTCAGAATCCCTGCCCGCTCCAGAATCATGATCAATCCAACAAACAATAGAATGAACCCAAAAAAGAACCTGCCCCCGTTTACATTGTGTTTCTTTTCCATAATAATAAAATTTTATGCTTCAAAAGTACGTACTTCTATAAAGCTCCCCTTCACTTGTTCGATAAAGAAGCATTATTTATCGGTGAATGGCCTTTAAATGATTCATTTTACACATTAATCATCGCTAAGAATTCATCTTCGGTTATAATTGGGATTTGCAGTTTCTTAACTTTTTCGAGTTTTGCAGGCCCAATATTTTCGCCGGCAAGCATATAGCTGGTTTTTTTAGAAATGGAACCTACATTTTTGCCACCATGTTGTTCTATCATTTTTTTCAACTCGTTGCGTGAGTGTTTTTCAAAGGTCCCCGATATAATAATGGAAAGCCCGTTTAAGGTATTACTGGTTCCTTCGAGCTCTTCGTCCGATAGTTCAAACTGAAGACCGATTTGCCTCAATTGGTCAACCAAAAACCGATTTTCGCTGTTTCCGAAAAAGTTCAGTATGCTTTCGGCAATGCGCTGTCCTATTTCGTTTACATCAATCAGTTGTTCGTAAGATGCTTCCATCAAATGGTCGATATTTTTGAACGCTGCTACCAGTTTTTTCGCTACTGTTTCGCCCACATAGCGAATTCCAAGGGCAAACAGCACGCGTGCAAAAGGTACTTTTTTCGAAGCTTCGAGCCCATCGATGATTCGGGCAGCCGACTTATCGCCCAAGCGTTCAAGCGACGCAATATCTTCGGGGTTAAGCCGGTACAAATCGGCTATGTTTTTCACCATTCCTTTATTGAAAAATAGCTCAACGGTTTCTTCGCCCATCCCGTCGATATCCATCGCCTTGCGACTAATAAAATGAATGATTTTACCTTTTATTTGGGGCGGACAAGTAGCTTCGTTGGGACAGTAATGTGCGGCTTCGCCCTCGATACGCACTAAGGGAGTTCCACACTCGGGGCATGTTTCGATAAACTGAACTTTTGCATTAAGCGGATGCCTCGATTCGGCTTCAACACCTACAATCTTGGGAATAATTTCTCCTCCTTTTTCAACTTTCACGATGTCGTTTATATGCAAGTCGAGTTTTTCGATTATATCGGCATTATGTAGCGAAGCACGTTTAACCACAGTACCGGCAAGCTGCACGGGTTCGAGGTTCGCAACCGGCGTAACAGCACCCGTTCGCCCTACCTGGTACGATACCGAAAGCAGGCGCGTAGAAACCTGTTCGGCTTTAAACTTATATGCCACAGCCCAGCGGGGCGATTTAGCCGTTGTTCCCAAATCGTTTTGCAAGGGTATCGAATCAACTTTCACCACTACACCATCGGTAGCTACCGGCAACTGAAAACGCTGTGCATCCCAATATCGGATAAATTCAATCACCTGGTCGATTCCCATACATTTTTTGGTGTGTTCCGAAACCTTAAAGCCCCACTCGGCAGCCTTTTCAAGGTTTTCGAAATGACTATCGGTGAGCCTGATTTCTCCCGGCACATAATAAAAATATGCATCGAGCGAGCGGCTGGCCACAACTGCCGAATCCTGCATTTTTATGGTTCCGGCTGTTGAATTTCGTGGATTGGCAAAGGGTGTTTCTCCATTAGCTTCGCGTTCGCTGTTCAAACGGTTGAACACATCGAATGGCATCAAAATTTCGCCCCGGATTTCAAACGCATCGGGCCAGCCACTTCCCTGTAATTTCAGAGGAATGCTTCGAATGGTTTTTACATTGGTGGTAACATCGTCGCCCTGCACACCATCGCCACGGGTAACAGCATGTTTCAGCACTCCTTTTTCGTAGTTCAGGCTTATCGACACCCCATCGAACTTAAGCTCGCAAACATAAGCGGGAGTGGTATTGGTTTCGCGCCGAATACGCGAATCGAAATCGCGCAGCTCGCCTTCACTATACGTATTCGACAATGACAAAACCGGGTAGCGATGCTTTACCTGTATAAACTCGCTGGTTATATCGCTGCCCACCCGCCGGGTTGGCGACATGGGATCGTCGAACTGTGGAAATTCTTTTTCGAGCGCCTCGAGCTCTTTTAAAAGCTGGTCGAATTCGAAATCGGACAATTCGGGTTGTGCTTTCACATAATACAGATAATTATGGCGGTCGAGTTCGTAACGTAGTGCCTCGATGCGTTTTTGAGCTGATGCTGTATCCATAATGGTACTCTTTTTTGCTATAATTTTACCACCCCGGCTTTAAATGCGTCGGTAATTTGCTTTTTGTGCCAACTATAAAGTGGGTTACCCAAAAGGTTGAGCTCTTTAAGTTTTTTCATTTCGGCATAGCCGAGTGGCAACAATTTAACGCTGTTGTTGCTTAAATCGATGCGTTGCAATGTTGGGTGTTCGTTTACAACCTTATCGAATACATCGACTTTATTCTCACTCATTTTCAATTCTTCGAGCGAAACCATTTCGTTTAAAACCTTGGTGAATTCAGTAATTTCATTGTTCGATAAATTGATGCTTTTCACTTTTTTCAACCCGGCAAAAGCCGAAGGTAAACTTCCAAGACGATTCATTTCCAGATCGATATTTTGAATAACATTACTGCTTATAAACTGTCCCGAAAAGCTTGAAATCTGGTTCATACTCAAATTCACTTCAACCAAACGGGGTGCATTAAAATAAGAAGCATTAATGGATGTTAGCTTATTGTTGCGCAACGAAACGCTTGTTAACAAAGGCAAAGATGAGAAATCGCATAGCTTGCTTAGCTGGTTTTTCGCAGCATTAACCGACTCAAGCTTCGTCATTTTTCCGATGGATTGAGGCAACTCACTAAGCCTGTTGTTGGCAATATTGAGCGATGTTAGCAAGGTTAGATTCCCAATATTATCGGGCAGTTGCACCAGTTGATTGTCGTTGATTTTTAAATCGTATATATTCACCAGGTTTCCAAAATCGGCCCCCAGTTTGCTCAGTTTATTTTTCTCGGCTCTGAAAATTTCGAGCTTCGACAAATTACCAAAACCCTCGGGCAAAGCTTCAAGCGCGTTCCAATCAATATCAATTTTACGTAACAGATAATTTTTCACCAGGTCGTTGGGTAAACGTTCAATTTTATTCGAAAACAAATCGATTTCTTCGAGTTTTTGCAATTTTGAAATACTATCGGGCAAAGTTACAAGCTGGTTTTCGGCTAGGTTCAACACTTTCAAATTGGAGCAATTGTAAACCGTGTCGGACAAAGCCTGTATATGATTTCCGCTCATATCAAGCACTTCGAGACGCTTAGCCAACACTATATTTTCGGGGACTTTCCAAAAACGATTGTTGCTTAAATACAGTTTCTGCAATTTGGGTATTTTAAAAACCGCATCGGGCAACTCGGTAAAATTGTTATAGCCCAGATGAAGCACCTGTAAATTTTTAAAGGCATAGATATCGGAAGGTATCTCAGTAAGTTTCTCATTTTCGATTTTTAGAATTACCACATCGTAGGGATTTGCTTTGGCTGCTGCGAGGTTGGTATAAATAGTTTCGCCTGCCAGTTCAGCTTCCGATTTTAGAACAAGGTTTTGTGTGGTGCACGAAAAAGAAAAGATGACAATAGCTGCAAGCAGCGTTATTTTGGAATTTGAATTCATACAATTAAATTGTTTGTTTTTATGGTATCGTATGGAACTCGCATGAATTTAATTATCCTCTTGGATGCAATCGTTTTACATGCTCGTTTCATATATGTTTATGCTTTTTTATTAATTATACCTCACGCTGAATGTAGCCTGAATAATCTTTTAAGATAGGTTGATAATTTTTGTGAAACAAGGGGCTCGAAATAATAAAATCGGCCGTTGAACGGTTGGTTGCTGTTGGAATATTATATAGAGCCGAAATTCGAAGCAGTGCTTTCACATCCACGTCGTGTGGCTGGGGCTGCATCGGATCCCAAAAGAAAATCAGCATATCGATTTTCTGTTCCGAAATCATTGCCCCAAGTTGCTGATCGCCACCCAGCGGTCCCGATTTCAAGCGGATAATTTCGGGCGGCATATCATCGTTCAACTCACAGCGTCTAAGCAATTCTTCTTCGACTAATCGGCCGGTAGTACCGGTACAAACCAACTGATGAGGTGCAAGTTCTTTCCAATTGTACCCCACCCATTCTACCATATCGGCTTTTCGGTTATCGTGTGCTACAATCGCTATTACTTTCTTTCTTTTTTTTAAATCCATGTTTATAAATTTTTCTCCACTGTACTTTCATCCATTTCTCCTGCTTAAAGTAAGCCGGGTCGATGGTATAGGAATCGTATTGTTGCAAATTATTCCATTGAATTACTTTTCGCAAAAGTAAGGTGTATGCCTCACCCTGTTCCGAATATTTATCGAGCTCTCGAATCATTTCAAATACATCCTCCTGCTCCGAACGTTTACGCCTAAAATTACGGTAAGCGTTATGGCGACCCAAAGTTAAAAAATAGTGCTCAATCGATTCGGCAATGGAATCGTATCTTTTCACAAAAATAGGCGTCTCACCACGATTATTCAACGATTTAATGATTTTGGTGTCGCCCGAAACGGTCCACACACCAAATAAATTTTTGCCTTCGGAAGCAAAACGCGACATGCCCCATCCCGATTCAACAGCCGCCTGTGCCAGTACCAGGCTATTGGGATGAACCTTAAGCCTCAGCAACAAATTATCGTACGATGTAGCCCGATAACGTTGAACCAGGCTATCGAGAAATACTGAATCGGCCGTCAAAACCGGCGCATTTTGTGCTTTTTGTCTTAAAATTGTTTCAACACGTTCCGATTTTTGTTGCATTTGATACCGTACAATCAATATGGCCGGTAAAACCTGGTTAATAAATTGCTTTTTACGCACCAGAACCGGCGCTAGTGGATCGATAAGCAACGAATCGTACAAAACCGGAGCAACCAACGAATCATTGATGTCGATAATTTTTTCGATGCTATCAAGATGGATGGTTTGGATTTCGAGTACTGGTGATGTTTTTATAGTATGAACAGAGGCATATGCTATAATTAAAATCGAAAAAAAAATAAATACAATTTCTTTAAATTTCACAGTTGAATTTTTCGGTTACGACAAATATAAAAATTGCACTTTAATTATCCTCATTTTTTTTATTCATCCACTTTCAAAGCCATAATCGTCATATCATCCACTTTTGGCGAATTGCCCCGAAAGGATTCAATGCTTTTTTGAATTTTTTCGACCACTTCGTGTGAAGTTAAAAACCAGCTTCCCATCAAATTATACTTGAGTATATCTACCGAATAATTCTGCCCGTTCTCGTCAAGCGTATCAACTAATCCATCGGTAAATAGTACGATTAAACTGTTGGGTTTCAATTTTATTTTCGAAAAAGAATAGATTTTATCCTTATATAAGCCTACCGGAATTCCATGAGTTGTTTCAAGAGGGCTTATGTTGCCATCGCTTTCGATAAATAAAGGAAGATTGTGTGCCGCATTCGAATACAGCAACTCGTGTGTTTTGCAATTTAAAACGCCTATAAAAATGGTTACAAATAAATCGGACACGTTTTCTTCGAGTATTTTCTCGTTTAGGCGGGTTAATATTGTTCCGGGGTTCATTTCTTTAGAAACAAGCGAACGCAACAATGTTTGAACATAAATCATAAACAATGCGGCCGGTATTCCTTTTCCCGAAACATCGCCAATAAGAAAAAGCAAATGATTGTCATCAATCATAAAATAATCGTACAAATCGCCCCCAATATCGAAAAAAGTATCGGTTTGGGCATTGATTGTAACTTGGTGGGTTTTATCGGATACTTCGGGCTCTTTGGGAAGAATATTTTTTTGCAAACGACGGGCAATACGGATATCTTTCTCGATTTGTGTTGTCTGACTGGAAGCTTTTTCAAGATTTTTTTTATAAAATGAAAGCTGATTGTGGTACAAATCGACAGCCCGGCGTATTAGCATCGATTCATTATGAATAGATGAGGAGCTCGTCATTACATCCTGATTATGCTCAATCAACTTAACAATTTCGGAATAGGGTTTCGAAATTTTCCTGTTCGACAAATAGATTCGCCAGCTAAGCACGATTATTAAAAAGGCAACAAAAAGCGTCATAATCATAGGATATCGTCCCAGCGAGTGCAAAAGACTTTCGGGAGCATAAAAGTACACCAACGCCACTTGGCTATGCCCTACAACATTCACATACACATAACTACGCTTTAAAAACGGAACGATATCTTTCTTTATCAACAACGAATCTTTTTCATTATAGTTCCAATCGGCATATTCCTCATCCGAAATAGCGTGCAAACCACCCGTAAATCGCGCTCCTTCAAATATATACAAAGCACTATCCTTCGGAAAGAACAACATCACGCCTTCGTCGTTGTTTAAATTCAATTCTGGTAAAAGGTTGCGCAAAGCCTCCACCTGTTGATTAGAATTCAGGTCGTCAAAACCACCTAAAAGGGCTGGCGCCAAACGGCTATCAATAAAGTGCTTTACAATCGTTCCTTTTGATATTGCGTTCAACTTTGCATGTTTGTTTAAGTAAATATTTAACACAAAAAAGTTTACAAGCAAAATAAGCACAAGCGTCAAAATCATTTTCGTTAGATGTGCGGTGTTAAGCTGTTCGGAAAGAGATTTACGCTTCATAAAATCTTTTTATTCAAAAGTACTGATTTTGTTCGAGTCTGACTTCACTTTTTGGCGAATGCCACATCATTAATGAAAGGAAAAACAAGAAAAAAGGTAGTCCTGAATGGTCTTCAAGCGTATTTTCGCCCAGACACGAAACCGCAATAATGGTTAAAAAAAGTATTAACAAGAAATTATGATGTGCTTTCCGTCGTATAATGGCAAATATCAACAGAAAAACAATAGCTGCAAATCCCGGAATTCCATAGCGAACCATGTATGTCAGATACTGGTTATGTGCCATATATTGAAACTTCTCATCCAAGTTTGAAGCGAGTGCTACATAGGCTTCGGGATAATAGTCAGCGGCATTGCCGGCACCCACGCCCCAAAAGTTATGTTTTATAATGTACCAAGCGGCTTTTCCAAATTCAATTCGCTGCGAAAAAGACTGATTATTCGGGTTTGCCGAATTAAAATACATGTCGAGTTCCCATACGGTCTCGTACATTCGCGGGTACAGACTAAACCTTTTTTCATAAAAAATATAATTTGACAAACCGTTCTCAATATTAATTACATCGCGGGGAGTTAGTGCCGCAATACCAGCCGAATCTTTCGTAAGTCCCTTACTGGCCAGATACCTCACCAGTGTTGAATAAATCGGGTATCCATCGCTGTTTTTCGCGTAAACATCCTTCTCACTTACTGCATTCCATTCTTTTTCAATCTCTTCGGGGCACTCATACCAATAAACATAATGCCCATTTTCTTTTAACTTATTATCGGTATCGAACTGATACAAATTTCCATTTGGAGTATAAACTGGTTGTTCGGGCAAAACATCTTTAACATAGCAATAACGATGCACAACTGTACCTACATAAGTTACTGGTGCAACAACAACAAGAACCATAAATGCAAATCCCAAACGCTTCAACATTGGTTTTTTGGTTTGCTTTATTAGCCAAAATAAAAAAACGATAGCCGTTACAAAAAACGAAACAAACCCGGTTAGCGACTTTTGAATGGCTAAAAAGGCAAACATCCACATTGCCCAAACTATAACAAATGCCCACGGAAGATGCTTAAAGATATACGCATTCTTAAGCCTTGCATACAACACTGCAAAAATTGCAAAAACGACTTGTAAGGAATACACAATATTCGAAATATAGGTTGCTTCGCGAATGTTATCCAGTACATATTTGTCGTACAACAGCACTTTAACGGTCGAAATAAAAGTTCCGACAGTTACGGCAAAAGCAAACAATAGAATAACCAGCCAGTATTTTTTTTCAGTAAGCCTCGAACACAACACCATTCCCGGGGAAACAAGAACCCAAGCCAGATTCTTTTTAAGCTCGTACAAGGCATCATCCATGTTGGTTGTGAAAAAAACTGCGCCCAGCATCAGTATATAAACCCCCATTAAAGCCCACAACGAAGCATCGGAAATGCCTTTTCGAAAAAACATTTTTAAATGATTCGGATAAATAATCTGCAGGGCAATCAATCCGGTGGTTATGCTAATAAAAGCCTCGGAAAAAGGCACACTTAAAACAAAAAGTGCACAAATAATAAAAAACAAATGTTCGTTAAGCCAGTTATAAAATACTCTCCACCTCATTAGTGCTGCAATCTTTTGTTATAATGCTAAAATAAACATTTTCACATCGCTCCCCTTGTATGAGCTACAAAAATACGTTTCTTTTTTCAATACACCTGTGAATAAATACAGATTGTATTATCTTTGAACGGTGTTACTTTTTAAAAAATTGTTGCAACTATGAGCGTTACCCGTTTTGGAATATCAATTGAGCAGGAATTGCTTACGACCTTAGACGATTACGTTAAAAACAACCGCTTTTCGAACCGGTCACAAGCCATTCGTCATCTCATTAATAAAAACATGATTGAGCACAAATGGCAATGCAATAATACTGTAGCAGGTTCTATCACTCTTTTTTACGATCCACACAAACGCGAAATCCTAAACAACATTGCCGAAATTCGGGAACAATATTCCACCGAAATTCTTACGTCGCAACAAATTATGCTTAGCGAAAATCACACGCTCGAAATTATTGCCGTAAAAGGCATTGCCCGAAGGCTTACCGAACTATCGGACAGACTTATAAGCACCAAGGGAATACAACATGGTAAATTAACCATGACCCGTGCTGAGTAACAATTTTTTATACAAACAAAGGAAAAATGAAACTGTATGGAATACTTAAAGCTCCTGAACCAAAAAATAAAAATACTGGAACAGTGGTTTAAAAAACACGAAGGCTCCATAGTTGCCTTTTCGGGAGGGGTTGATTCGGCATTGGTTTTATTCCTTGCTCGTAAATTCCAGGGGAAAGACAAAGCCATTGGTGTTATTTCAAATTCTGAAAGTCTTAAAAAAAGAGACTTTAACGAAGCTGTTGATTTTTGCAAAAAATTCGACATCAAACTGGAAGTGATAAAAACCAACGAATTGCAAGACCCCCGTTATGCCGAAAACCCCGAAAACCGTTGCTTCTTTTGTAAGGAACATTTATTTCACGATTTAACTGTGATTTGTAACAAATACCCCGGCTTTTCAGTGCTCAGCGGTACCAATTACGACGATTTGGGCGATTACCGTCCGGGAATAGATGCTGCCCGCAAGTACGAAGTGCTGGCTCCTATGGTGGAATGCAAGATATCGAAGGATGAGCTTCGGCAAATTGCCCGCCATTTTAGGCTACCCAACTGGAACAAACCCGCCAGTCCGTGCCTCAGCTCACGCATTCCATACAACCAGGCCGTTACCGCCGAAAAACTAAAACAAATTGAAGAAGCCGAAACCATTCTCAATCAATATGGTTTTTACGAAGTACGTGTCAGGCATTATGGAAAAAATGCCAAAGTTGAAGTGAAAGCCGATGAACTTGACAAGCTGAAACCCTTTGAAAACGATATCGTTCAAAAAATCAAAGCTGTTGGTTTCGATTATGTCGAAATCGATAAAGAAGGGCTGGTTTCAGGAAAACTGAACCGGGCAATAAAGAAAAATTGAAAACTGCAAAGATGCTAAGGCGCAAAGAAAAAAAATAAACTTTGCGTCTCAGCGCCTTAGCGGTAAAAAAACATACACGATGAAAATACTATATTACGATTGTTTTGCCGGAATTAGCGGCGACATGAACCTCGGCGCAATGATTGACCTGGGGGTTGACCCCGCTTACCTTAAAAACGAGCTAAGCAAGCTCAATATCGAAGGTTTTGAACTAAAAGTTGAACCCGATATGCGGCGTGGAATTTCGGGTACAAAGGTTACGGTGGTAATCGATAACCCCGATAACGAGAAGCACCGCCACTTAAGGCATGTTGAAGAAATTGTGAACAACAGCACCTTACCTGAAAAAGTTAAAAGCACTTCGCTTGATATTTTCAGTCGCATTGCCGAAGCCGAAGCCAAGGTGCACAACATCGACATACAAAAAGTGCATTTCCACGAAGTGGGTGCACTCGATTCCATTGCCGACATTGTTGGTGCAGCTATTTGCCTCGATTACCTGAAGGTTGACAAAGTGCTATCGTCGCCCATCCAGCTTGGTGGTGGCACCGTAAAATGCGCACACGGTGTAATGCCTGTTCCCGCACCAGCCACGGCTATCATTGTTGAAAACATACCCGTGAAAACCGGACTGGTACAGCACGAAGCTACCACCCCAACCGGGGCTGCCATTCTTGCTGCTACGGTTGACGAGTTTACCGGGCAACTGAGCTACCCTATCGCGAAAACAGCTTATGGAATTGGGCAACGCGATGTTTCGGAAGTGCCCAATATTTTACGCCTGTATCTTTGCGAAACAAGCGATAGCTTCAGAGATGTTACGACTGAAACCGAAACCATGCTCGAATGCAACATCGATGACATGAACGCCGAACATTTTGGGGATACCCTTGAACGTTTATTAAATGCCGGTGCCTCCGATGCCTGGTTCACACCCATCATCATGAAAAAATCACGCCCGGCAACCAAGCTTTCAGTTCTCTGCAAAACAAGCCTGACTGACAAAATGAAAGCGATTATTTTTGAACACACCACATCACTGGGAATCAGGGAATATCCGGTTCAAAAAAGCATGTTGCGCCGCGAAGAAAAAACAGTAAAAACCAGCTATGGTGAAGTGCGGGTGAAAGAAAGCTTTTTTAATGGCAAAAGGGTTAATGCAAAGCCCGAGTACAACGATTGCAAACAGTTGGCTGATAAAAACAACGTACCTTTAGCTATTATTGAAAACGAAGTGCGCAAACAACTTTAACAATTGTAATATGACGCTTGAAGAAATCCTGAAAAGATATAAAAACGGTGAAACAGAGCTTCCTGAAACGCTCCAGCAGCTCTCGAACCGTGGAATTGACGAAATGGGCTTTGCCACCATCGATACCGACCGCATGCACCGCACCGGTTTGCCCGAAGTTATTTATGCATCGGGCAAAACAACCGAACAGGTTGCAAAAATAGCCCGGCGTTTATATGATGATGGCATCGATATACTGGCTACCCGTGTTAAGCCCGAAATGTACGATGCGGTAAAAAAGCTTGTTCCTGAAGCACGCTATAACGAGATGGCCAAAACCATTGCATACAAACATACCGAACCGGAGTTAAACAAAGGCTATATTTCCATTGTAGCTGCCGGCACAAGCGACATGCCCGTGGCCGAGGAAGCAGCCGAAACTGCCCGTTTTCTGAACAACGAGGTAAAAACCATTTACGATGTGGGTGTGGCCGGCATCCACCGTTTGTTTAACAAGCTCGATATTATCCGTGGCGCACGGGTCATAATTGTTGTTGCCGGCATGGAAGGTGCACTGGCCAGTGTGGTTGGCGGACTGGTTGACAAACCGGTTATTGGCGTGCCCACAAGCATAGGCTATGGTGCTAATTTTGATGGCTTATCGGCTTTGCTTTCGATGCTAAACAGCTGCGCCAGTGGTATTTCGGTAGTAAACATTGATAACGGTTTTGGTGCGGCTTGCCAGGCAGCTTTGATTAACAGGATGTAAAAAAGATAGAAAAACATTGTCAATTTGAAACAATGTAATAACTTTGTGATTACACAAAACGACAGCTATGAATGTTTCAGTTATTCAAATTGGCAATTCAAAAGGAATCCGATTAAGCAAAAGCCTTTTGGAAAGATATAATATCAAAGACACAGTCGAAATGATATTCGAAAAAGGTCATATTGTAATCAAACCCAAAGCTAACCCACGTAAAGGTTGGGAAAATGCATTCAAAAAAATGCATGAGTCTGGCGACGACAAGGCACTTATGTATGATGTTTTTGAAGACGAAAACTTTGAAGAATGGATATAAAACAATACCAAATAGTATTGGTAAATCTAGACCCAACAGTTGGTAGTGAGATTAAAAAGACCAGACCTTGTGTAATTATTTCACCGAATGAAATGAATAAATATCTCAATACAGTTATAATTGCACCAATGACAAGCCAATCAAAAGAATATCCGACACGAATAAAAGTTAAGCATGATAATAAAAAAGGCTGGATAGTTCTTGACCAAATTCGGACAATTGATAAGCTAAGAATTTTTAAATCATTAGACAGTTTAACAATTGGAGAAATTGAAAAAGTTAAAATGACAATTAAGGAATTATTGGTAGATTAAGAATTAAAACGGTGGGCAACGCAATACAGCCAATGGCACAGGATATGTTAGAATTTGAAGCTTATGCCACGCTTCAATGTTTTTAACAACAATGAATAAGCGTGAACCCCGCAAACCGCCTCTGACCATGCTGCAACACATTAAAACATATTGAGGAAAATTATATTACGACCTTAATGAAACTATTTATTCTGATTGCTTTTCATTATCAACACCTAAAAATGCTTAATAGAAAGCGTTTAATCAACTGATTACAAACACAACACAAACAACAAACACTTGGTGAATAAATCGATTCTCTCAGCAAGTACTCAGCAACACGAATTTTAAAAAATGGGGTAAACTTATCAAATCATAAAATGTAATCCAATGCTTTTTTTACGAGAATAAGCATGTTTAATGACCAGGTATGCCACATTTATAATATTCCTCAACTCGCACAAAGGCAACGAAAGTTTGGTCTTTTTGTAAAGGTCTTCGGTTTCGTTGTAGATAATCCACATACGGTCGTAGGCTCGTTTAAGCCGCACCTCGCTACGAACAATACCCACGTAAACGCTCATTATTTGCTGAACTTCTTTTAGGCTTTGGGTAATAAGTACCATTTCTTCGGGATGCGAAGTACCTTCGTCGTTCCAGTCGGGTATCGAATCGTTGAACGAAAGGCTGCCAATATACTTTGACGCATCTTTTATAGCCCAATCGGCATACACCAACGCTTCGAGCAAACTATTCGATGCCAATCGGTTAGCCCCATGCAATCCGGTGTTGGCTGTTTCGCCGGCGGCATACAAATTTTTTATTGAAGTGTGTGCATCGGTATCGACTTTAATACCGCCACAAATGTAATGAGCCGCAGGTACAACCGGAATCGGCTCTTTGGTAATATCGATATTAATAGACAAGCATTTCTGATATATATTTGGGAAATGAGCAACCAGTTTTTCGCTATCAAGGTGTGTACAATCGAGTAGCACGTATTCATCGCCACGGGTTTTTATTTCGTTATCGATTGCACGGGCAACAATATCGCGGGGAGCCAGGCAGCCGCGCTCGTCGTATTTCTGCATAAATTCTTTTCCGTCGATGGTTTTCAAGATAGCCCCAAAACCTCTCATGGCCTCGGTAATTAAATACGAAGGTTTTTCCGAGGGATTATACAGCGAAGTAGGATGAAACTGAACAAATTCCATATTATCGACAACCCCTTTGGCACGATACATCATTGCGATGCCATCGCCGGTTGCCGTAACCGGGTTGGTGGTATTGCTGTATAGGTTGCCGGCGCCACCGGTTGCCAAAAAAGTTAGCTTCGAGAGTATCGTAAAAGTCTTGCCGGTTTCGCGATTAAAAACATAGGCTCCATAACATTCGGTATCTGAGTGATGCCGTTTCACCAAGGCTCCGGTGTGGTGTTGGGTAATTAAATCGATGGAAAAATGATTTTCAAGCACCTTAATCTTGGGGTGCGCCTGGATACGCTCAACCAGGGCCCGCTGTATTTCGAAGCCGGTATTGTCTTTATGGTGTAAAATTCGATGCTCGGAATGTCCGCCTTCGCGATTCAGGTCGTAAGTTCCCGATTCGTTTTTATCGAAGTTGGCTCCCCAGCTGATTAGCTCGTCGATTAAAGCCGGGGCGTGGGTAACGACCTTACGCACCACCTCTTCGTCGCACAAGCCCGCACCAGCTACCAGGGTATCTTTTACATGATTTTCGAAATTATCTTCGGGGTTTACCACCGCTGCTATTCCGCCCTGAGCATAAACCGTATTGCTGTCGTTTAACCCTGCTTTGGTTACAATGGTTACCGAGCCATACTCCGAGGCCTTAATGGCCATCGATAAACCGGCCAGGCCGGAACCAATAATCAGAAAATCTGTTTTTATACGCATGATAGATAATTAAAATGCCCATCGGGCAACAAGGCATAGCCCTGTTTGTTAAAAATTATGTGGCTAAATTACAGTTTTTAAAATATGCGTCCAAAAGAATTAACAGCAAAGCCCTGCAAGGACGTGCTTTCAGTAAAAAAACGATTACAAATAAACAATTGCTTAAGAAACCACTGCTTTCAACACTTCACCGTCCGATAAATCGTGGTCAAATTCGAGTACCACATCGGCCTGCATGTACCATTTTTCGCGCTTATCCAGCGATTCGTTTATAAAAGCCAACAACTCGCTGTCGTTTTTACCTTTAATAAGCGGGCGTTCCACTTTCGAATTCCGAAGTCTTTCGGCAAGTATGCGAGGTGTACCTTTCAAATAAACCGATTTTCCTGATTTTTTAATTACGTCCATGTTATCGAAAAAGCAGGGGGCGCCACCTCCGGTTCCTATTACTACATTTTCGAAATCGGCCAGTTCGAGCAAGGCTTTTCGTTCAATGTTGCGAAACCCGCTTTCTCCGTCCTGTTCAAAAATTTGAGGAATGGTACGCATATTCCGCTCTTCGATGTATTCGTCCATATCGATAAACGAAAGATTCAGGTTTTTTGCCAGGCCTTTACCTACGGTCGATTTACCACTCCCCATGTATCCTATCAGAAATATTCTCATTCTAAAAAAGTTTCAACAATCATTATTAATCGAACAACGACATTTGATTTTCCTCGTCGTCGTTTCGCTCTTTACGATTAATCTCAAAAGGAATATCATCAAAATTGGGCAATTCCTTTTTGGATTCCTCTTCAAGAGGCTCGTCGTGGTCGTCTTCGTCTTTCACTACGGGCTCAATTTCTTTCACGTTGCGCACTTCAAAATTAGTAAGACGCTTACCCTTAGCACGATACGATTTCACTGAAATAAATTCGGCTACTTCAATTATTTCATTTTCGCGCTCTTCGCTTTTCCCGCCAAATTCGATTTCGAAACGGGGATAATGCACCCACGTAATGCTAATAAGCCGGTTTTCGGGGTTGTCGCCAATAAAATTCTGCGGTCGGCTGGTTGGGGTATCTTCTTCAATCTGGAATCGTTTCACGTAATAATATTCCTGCTCACTGTCCCAGTAAACCACACTCATGGTTTTTTTCGGGTTGAACTTTTCGATAACCAGAATATCGTCGGGGAAGTGGCTGGCAAGGTCGAAATTATAGAGCTCAAATTCGCCCGCTTTTGTGATGACCAATATGCGGTCTTCGCCCAGAAATTCGCCCAAAAACTCACCACGTTTATCAACATTTAAGCGGTTTACATCGGGGTCGAAGTATATTTTACGACCACCGAGGGTTGAAGCACCTTTTTCTTTAAGCACTACTTTATGAACTTCGTTTTTTGTAACCTGGTTGCCCCTCGAGTTACGCCCTTTTATGGCCAGCTCACCCATATCGATGTCGAAAATGAGTTTTTTCAAACGTGGTTTTGGCTTCAACGTTGCCTTAAGCACTTCCGATTCGCCGTTCGGGTTGGCACTAAAATAGAGAATACGCGTTCCCGGGGTTCCCTGGGTCATGTTATACTCCTTATCGCGGGTAACACTTGGTACTGCAAAACGTTTCATAAAAGTAGCTCCGTCACGTCCATCGCGGTAAACCAGGTTGTAAATGGTTCGTTTGTCGCCCTTTTTAAACACAGCAATATGAAGAATATTCTTGCCAATGAAAGCTTTTTCAGACACTTTACTTACAAAGTAAACGCCGTCGCGCCTGAAAACGATAACATCGTCGATATCGGAACAATCGCAAACATAAGTCGCTTTTTTAAGGCCAATCCCCATAAATCCTTCTTCGAAATCGACATAAAGCTTTTCGTTGGCCACCACCACTTTCGAAGCCTCGATATTTTCGAAGCTACGCAGCTCGGTTTTTCGTTCGCGCCCTTTGCCGTACTTGCTTTTTATACGTTGGAAATAAGCAATCGTATATGGAACAATGTGTTTGATATTGTGTAATATCTCGGCAATTTCGTCTTCAATCGATTGGATATGATTGTTGGCTTTATCGGTATTAAATTTCAGTATGCGAGCCATCTTTATTTCCATCAGCTTCAGAATATCGTCGCGGGTTATTTCGCGCTTAAGCTTTGGCTTCCATGGCTCAAGTCTTTTGTCGATATGCGCTACGGCCTCGTCCATGTTGTTGCTGTCTTCAAAAGCTTTATCCTTGTATATCCGTTCTTCGATAAAAATTTTCTCGAGCGAAGCAAAATGCCAGGCTTCTTCAAGTTCACTTTTACGTATTTCGAGTTCAAGCTTCAGTAAATCAACCGTTTGCTCGGCATTTTTACGAAGGATATCGCTTACACTGATAAAATGCGGCTTATCGTTTTCGATGATACAGGCATTGGGCGAGATGGATATTTCGCAATCGGTAAAGGCGTACAAGGCGTCGATGGTTTTATCGCTCGACACGCCGCTTCCAAGTTGAATAAGAATTTCGACCTTTTCGGCTGTGTTATCGTCAATTTTTTTGATTTTGATTTTGCCCTTATCGTTTGCCTTAATAATCGACTCGATAACCGACGAGGTCGTACGTCCAAAAGGAATTTCGGTAACGACCAGTGTTTTACTGTCCTGTTTTTCGATTTTTGCACGTACACGAATATTTCCACCACGGGCACCATCGTTGTATTTTGATACATCGAGCATGCCTCCGGTCGGAAAATCGGGGTAAATTTCGAATGGTTTATCTTTCAGATGCAAAATAGCAGCATCAATTAGTTCGTTGAAGTTGTGCGGCAGTATTTTCACCGACAAGCCCACTGCAATACCCTCAACGCCTTGTGCCAAAAGCAGCGGAAATTTCACCGGAAGGGTTACCGGCTCGCGTTTACGACCGTCGTATGCCAGTTGCCATTGAGTTGTTTTTGGGTTAAACACTACATCGAGGGCAAATTTCGACAAGCGAGCCTCGATGTAACGTGGAGCAGCAGCACCGTCGCCGGTAAGTATGTTTCCCCAGTTCCCCTGGGTATCGACCAACAGATTTTTTTGCCCAAGCCCCACCAGGGCATCGCCAATTGACGCATCGCCATGAGGGTGATACTGCATGGTTTGCCCGATAATGTTGGCTACTTTATTATAACGGCCATCGTCCATTTCGCGCATAGCATGCATAATTCTACGCTGCACCGGCTTAAATCCATCGTTCACATAAGGCACGGCACGTTCAAGAATCACGTACGAAGCATATTCGAGAAACCAATTCTCGTACATTCCACTCAGGTAAACCAACTCACGTTTTTCTTTTGCCGGTTTAAGCTCATCTTCGGGCTCTTCGCCGGGTATATTATTTTTTTCTTCTTCGCTCATTCTTTTTTGGTTTTCGGTATCACCTTCGTTTACACTTCGTCTTTTTCTACGTAAAGATTCTCAATAATGAATTCCTGCCTGTCAGGGGTATTCTTGCCCATGTAAAACTCGAGCACCTGTTTAATCGAATCGCCTTTATGCAGGGTAACCGGTTCGAGCCTGATTTCGGGACCGATAAACACGCTGAATTCGTCGGGCGATATTTCGCCCAGTCCTTTAAACCGGGTAATTTCGGCATTGGCTCCAATTTTCCGAACAGCCTGAATACGTTCGTCTTCGGAATAGCAATAATACGTTTTGCGTTTATTGCGCACACGAAATAAGGGCGTTTGCAGAATATACACGTGCCCCTTTTTGATTAATTCGGGAAAAAACTGCAGAAAGAACGTCAGCAGCAACAAACGAATGTGCATTCCGTCAACATCGGCATCGGTAGCGATAATAACCTTGTTATAGCGCAAATCGTCTATGCCTTCTTCGATATTAAGGGCAGCCTGCAACAGGTTGAACTCTTCGTTTTCGTACACCACTTTTTTGGTAAGCCCGTACGAGTTAAGCGGTTTACCTCTTAAGCTGAACACAGCCTGAGTATTAACATCGCGGCTTTTGGTAATCGAACCGCTTGCCGAATCGCCCTCGGTAATAAAAATCGACGACTCGCTTTTCCGGTCGTTACTCGAATCGTAGTGGATGCGGCAATCGCGCAGTTTTTTATTGTGAAGGCTAACCTTTTTAGCTCGCTGTTTAGCCAGTTTTTTAATGCCGGAAATGGCTTTTCGTTCGCGCTCCGATTCCTGAATACGTCGAAGCAGCACATCGGCTGTTTCGGAATTTTTATGCAGGTAATTATCCAGTTCGGTTTGAACGAAATTTGTAACAAAATAGCGAACCGAGGGGCCATCGAGGCCAATATCCTTTGAACCAAGTTTCGTTTTGGTTTGCGATTCGAAAACCGGTTCTTCTACTTTTATGCTAACCGCAGCAATTATCGAAGCGCGGATATCGCTGGCATCAAAATCTTTTTTGTAAAAGTCGCGAACCGTTTTCACAACTGCTTCTTTAAATGCCTGAAGGTGTGTGCCCCCCTGGGTAGTATGCTGTCCGTTTACAAACGAATAATAATCTTCGCCATACTGGTTTCCGTGAGTAATAGCAACCTCAATATCTTCGCCTTTAAGATGAACAACCGGGTAAATGGGGTCGCTGTCCATAGTTTCGTGCAACAAATCGAGCAAACCGTTACGCGAATGGTAGCGTTCGCCATTAAACACGATGGTAAGCCCGGCATTAAGGAAGGTGTAATTTTTCATCATTAACGACACGTAGTCGTTGATGTAATGGTAGGTTTTAAAAATGGACAAGTCGGGCCGAAATACAACGTGTGTTCCATTATCTTCGTCGGTGGGTACTACTTTTTCTTCGCGTGTTTTGTTTCCGGCCGAGAATTCAACTTCCTTCACTTCGCCATCGCGAATGGAGCGAATAACAAAATTTTCGGAAAGTGCATTTACAGCCTTGATGCCAACCCCGTTGAGCCCTACCGATTTTTTAAATACCTTTGAATCGTATTTTGCTCCGGTATTCATTTTTGAAGCCACATCGACCAGTTTCCCGAGGGGAATACCGCGCCCATAGTCGCGTATGGAAACCTCTTCGTCGGAAACGCTGACTTCGATTTTCTTACCGTTGCCCATCATGAATTCATCAATCGAGTTATCGATAACTTCCTTCAGCAGCACATAAATACCATCGTCGGCCTGCGAGCCATCGCCCAGTTTACCAATATACATTCCAGGCCTGCGCCTAATGTGCTCTTGCCAATCGAGGGTTTTAATCGATTCTTCGTTGTAATTTGACTCTTCCTGCATATTTTTTGTTGAAATTTGCACAAATATAACGATTTGGCCATTTTTTGAAGAATCATTTTATCAACAAAATGGCCGTATTTTCAACATATAGACTCAATCAATAGTACGTTAGATTTGAGACATTAGACATTAGATTTTGTTTGTAACAAATTAAATTTCAGTAATTTATAAAAACGAAGCATCACAATACAAACAACTCATTATCAGCAACTAAAAAAACATCAATGAACTACTATCAATAATTAAGCGTTAATAATCCCCATTTTTTTCATCAAAAATGTAGCATTCATCACCGAAGTTACTCCATGGCGCAAGCGGTAGTCGAACAGC
>JAFGGY010000080.1 GCA_016930365.1 Prolixibacteraceae bacterium
AATTATGTATTTAACTTCTGACAAGAAAAAAGAATTTTTTGCAAAGCACGGCAAAAACGAGAACGACACCGGCTCAGCCGAAGCACAAATCGCATTATTTTCGTTCCGTATTGCACACCTTACCGAGCACCTGAAGAAAAACCGCAAGGATTTTAGCACCCAGCGAGCATTGGTTACCCTGGTAGGCAAGCGTCGTCGTTTACTCGACTACCTAAAAGAACGCGATATTGCTCGTTACCGTGCTATTATCAAAGAACTTAACTTACGTAGATAATTTCTTTATGAAAAAGGCAATTACACAATTGCCTTTTTCAAATTTAAAGCCCCGCCCAATAATTTATTTTAGTTAAAAATTTACACATTATGCTTAATGTAATTGAAAAAGTCATAGACCTGGGCGATGGAAGAACCATTACTATCGAAACAGGCAAATTGGCAAAACAAGCAGATGGCGCTGTAGTTGTAAAATCAGGCGACACCATGCTGCTGGCAACAGTTGTATCGGCTAAGGATGCAAATCCCGACGTCGATTTCATGCCATTATCAGTCGATTATCGCGAGAAATTTTCCGCAGCAGGGCGCTTCCCGGGAGGGTTTATGAAAAGAGAAGCCCGTCCATCAGACGACGAAATTCTGGTTGCCCGTTTGGTTGACCGTGCACTGCGACCTCTATTCCCGGCAACATTTCATGCCGAAACTGCTGTAATGATTTCACTCATTTCGGCCGATAAAGATGTTATGCCCGATTCGCTGGCTGGCTTAGCCGCTTCGGCTGCCATTAGCGTGTCTGATGTCCCTTTCGAATGCCCTATTTCTGAGGTACGCGTTGCTCGCATTAACGGAGAATTGATGATTAACCCGTCGAGCACTCAACTCGAAAGTGCCGATATCGACATAATGGTAGCAGCCTCGTACGACAACATTATGATGGTGGAAGGCGAAATGGATGAAGTTTCGGAAGTTGAAATGATAGAAGCCATTAAATTTGCTCACGACGCCATCAAAGTTCAATGTAAAGCACAAGACGAAATGGCGGCCGAGCTCAACGTTGTAAAACGCGAATTCTGCCACGAAGAAAACGACGAAGACCTGAAACAAAAAGTCGAAAAAGACCTATATCAGGCTTGCTACGACATGGCCAAGCAACTGGTAGCCGACAAGCAAAAACGTTTCGAGCTTTACGACACGCTACAGAACGAGTATATCGAAAAATATAAAGAGGAGAATGCAGAAAACGAAGATATTGATCTCGAGTTGCATGTAAAACTCATCAAAAAATACCTGCACGATGTAAACGGCGAAGCCATGCGACGTATGGTACTCGACGAAGGCATCAGGCTCGACGGACGTAAAACCAACGAGATTCGCCCAATTTGGGGCGAAGTTGATTACCTGCCCGGAGCACACGGATCGGCAATTTTTACTCGTGGTGAAACTCAATCACTATCGTCGATTACTCTTGGTACCAAAATGGATGCAAAACGTATCGATAACGTAACCATACAGGGCGAAGAGAAATTTTTGTTACACTACAACTTCCCTCCGTTCTGCGTGGGCGAAGCCAAAACACCCCGTGGTGTTGGCCGTCGTGAAATCGGGCACGGAAACCTGGCATTCAGAGCACTGAAAGGTATGATTCCTGACGATTTCCCATACACCGTTCGAATCGTTTCCGACATTCTTGAGTCAAATGGTTCTTCGTCGATGGCCACCGTTTGTGCCGGAACAATGTGTATGCTCGATGCAGGTGTAAAAATGAAAAAACCAGTATCGGGTATCGCCATGGGGCTTATCACCGATACAAAAACCGATAAATTTGCAGTTCTGTCCGATATACTGGGCGACGAAGATCACCTTGGCGACATGGACTTTAAAGTAACCGGAACCCGCGATGGCATTACGGCTACTCAAATGGACATCAAAGTTGACGGGCTTTCATACGAAGTGCTGGAACAAGCACTGGAACAAGCTCGCCAGGGACGTTTGCATATTCTTGGTAAAATCGAAGAAGTAATTTCAGAACCAAGAGCCGACTACAAAGAAAATGTACCTCGCCTCGAAACCATGATTATCCCTAAAGATATGATTGGTGCGGTAATTGGCCCCGGTGGTAAAATCATTCAAAAAATACAGGAAGAAACCGGTACCGTTATCGTGCTCGAAGAAATTAATGATTTTGGGCAAATCCAAATTGCCGGAACCAACAAACAGGCTATTATCGATGCCGTAGCACAGATTAAAGCCATTGTAGCCGTTCCCGAAGTAGGCGAAATTTACAAGGGTAGAGTAAAAACCATTGTATCGTTTGGCGCATTCATCGAAATAATGCCCGGCAAAGACGCCCTGCTTCACATTTCGGAAATCGACTATCAGCGCCACGAAACCGTAGAAGAAGTTCTGAAAGAAGGCGATGAAATTGAGGTTAAACTCATTGGAGTTGACGAAAAAACCGGCAAACTCAAGCTTTCGAGAAAAGTTCTTCTAGAAAAACCCGAAGGATACGTTGAACCCGAACGCAAACCCCGTAGCGAAGGTGGTGACCGCCGACGCGACGACCGCAGAGGTGGTGGTGACCGCCGACGCGATGACCGTGGTTCGCGCGATAGCCGTGGAGGCAACGACCGTCGCAGAGACCGGAACGACTTTGGCGGTGATCGCAGAAACAACCGATAATATCATTGTTGAATATATCGAAAGGGCAGCCCGTAAAGCTGCCCTTTTTCACCTTTAAATATATCGAAATGAAGAAGGTAAATGAAAAACTTGAGAAAATTGATGAGCTTACCACCGATTTTTCTTTATCGAAATATAATTTCTTGAAAATAAGCACACTAATTAAACTTATCGAGGACACACACAAGCATGCAGAAAACTGCGAGCAATGCCGCGAAAACGAAGCAATACTCGAAAATTTAATCGATCATATTCCTCAACTTAACGACAATACTTACCGAATTCCTTACGAAAAAGCATTCAATAAAATCAGAGTTCACTTCCATAAAAACCATGGTTATATTCCTCCTTATCATTTTTCGGCACGTTACAGCATTTGGGGCATACTTATCGCAGCTCTTTTTCTTACACTTTTTGCTATCCTGTTTGAACGCCACCATGCCGACCTGATTTTAGTTGGAACAGTTTTCGGCTTAGCAGTTGGATACGTATTGGGCAGCCTCAAAGAAAGAAAATACCGAAACCGAAAAAAAATTGTGTAAACACTTCATCATCCCGGTCGCATACATCATAGATAGTTTAGTAATTAATTGTACTTTTATAGTCGCACGACTTTAAATAATACAATTATGAGAAATTTTTTACCATTTATTCTTTTAGCTATGGCTTTTAGCTGTAAAAATCAAACAATCGATTACCCCGAGACCCGTAAAGACCCGGTTACCGACACCTTTTTTGGTGTAAGCATTGAAGATCCATACCGGTGGCTCGAAGATGACAATTCGGAAGAAACCGCACAATGGGTTGAAGCTCAAAACAAGGTTACATTCGAATACCTGAACACGCTGCCTGGAAGAGAAGCCATAAAAAACCGGCTCACCGAATTGTGGGATTATCCCAAAACCGGAACACCATTTAATATTGCCGGTTACTGGTTTATATCTAAAAACGACGGACTTCAAAACCAAAGTGTTTTATATACAATGAACACCCCTGACGACGAGCCGAAACTATTACTTGACCCCAACACACTCAGCGATGATGGCACGGTGGCTTTATCGGGTATCGACGTTTCGCCCGACGGCAAATTCCTGGTGTATATGATTGCCCGTTCGGGATCAGACTGGAACGAAATATTTGTAATGAATATCGAAACCCGTGAACTGACCAGCGACCATATCGAATGGGTCAAATTCTCGGGCTTGTCGTGTTATGCCAATGGCTTTTTCTATAGTGCCTACGACCAACCGAAACAGGGGCAGGAACTATCGGTTTCGAATAAAGGTCAGAAAATTTATTTTCATCAATTCGGCACATCGCAGGACGAAGACCAGGTTATTTTTGCCAACCCGGAGCAGCCCAGCCGTATGTATTCAGCCGGCATCGATGCACAATACCAATACCTTTTTATTACCGAATCGGAATCGACCAGTGGCAATGGCTTGTATATTAAAAAACTGGGCGAAAAAAACAGTCCTATTATCAAACTGGCCGATGGGTTCGAAAACGATTACATCCCTATCGAAATATCAAACAACCAGTTATTAGTTAATACCAACTATAAAGCACCTAAATACAGGGTTGTAGCCTACGACTTAACCAATCCAGCTCCCGAAAATTACCGCGAAATTATTCCGGAAAATGACAATACCCTGCAAAATGTTTCGTACTGTGGTCATAAACTTTTTGCGCACTACATGCAGGATGCCAAAAGTGTTATCACCATTTTTTCGCCCGAAGGACAAAAACTGGGTAACGTTGATTTACCCGGTATCTGCAGCGCAGGTAATTTGAGCGGAACCTATCACGGCACAACGGCATTTTATTCGTACAGTTCGTACAACACACCCGGAACAATTCTTCGATACGATACTGAAAATGGCAATTCGGACGTATTTTTTGAGCCGAAAGTTAAGTTTAACCCCGACGACTTTATTGTTAAGCAAGAATTCTACGAAAGCAAAGACGGAACAAAGATACCAATGTTCATTTTTCATAAAAAAGGAATTGAACTTGATGGCAATAACCCGGCTATGCTGTACGGATACGGCGGTTTCAATATTAGCCTTACCCCTTCGTTTTCGACCTCGGTATTGTACTTTGCCGAACAAGGCGGCGTATATGTTGTGGCCAACCTAAGGGGAGGTGGTGAATATGGCGAAGCATGGCACAAGGCCGGCACAAAAATGCAGAAGCAAAATGTGTTTGACGATTTCATTGCAGCAGCCGAATACCTTATCGATACTGGGTACACCAAATCGGAAAAGTTAAGCATACGCGGAGGCTCAAACGGAGGGTTGCTGGTAGGTGCCGTAACCAATCAACGCCCCGACTTATTCAAAGTAGCCTTACCCGCAGTTGGCGTAATGGACATGCTGCGCTACCATCAATTTACAATAGGCTATGCCTGGGCAAGCGATTATGGCCGCTCCGACGACAGCAAGGAGATGTTCGAATACCTGTTAAGCTACTCGCCACTTCACACGGTTAAAGCACAGGAATACCCGGCGATACTGGCAACCACTGCCGACCATGACGATAGGGTAGTACCGGCTCATACATTCAAATACATCTCACGCGTACAAGAATTAAACACCGGAAAGCAGCCCACTCTGGTTCGAATTGATGTAAAAGCCGGGCATGGCAGTGGAAAGCCAACCTCAAAAGTTATTGAAGAATATACCGATATTTATGCCTTTGTATTTTATCATACCGGCATTAATGTACAATAATTTTTTAGCGCAAAAATGAATTTTTTAGTTATAGAAGGCAACATCGGAGCTGGCAAAACAACGTTGGCAAAAAAAATCAGTTGCGATTACAATGCCCGTTTCGTTGGTGAACAATTTGCCGACAATCCATTTCTTGAGAAATTTTACGACAATCCGAAAAGCTATGCATTCACACTTGAGATGTCGTTTATGGCCGAGCGTTACTCGCAATTTACAAACGAGCTGCAAAACTTCAATTTGTTTTCGGACTTTGTAGTTGCCGACTACTATTTTATGAAATCGCTCATTTTTGCGAGTGTAACGCTGAGCGATGACGAATACAATTTGTACCGTAAGTTTTTCGACATCATTTATGCCCGATTGCCGCGCCCCGATTTATATGTTTATCTGCATAAGAACAGCAACAACCTAAAAGCAAATATCGATAAAAGAGGACGTTCGTACGAAAAAAATATAAAAACGGAATACCTTGAAGAAGTAGGTAATGCGTATTTTAGGTATTTTAAACAACAAAGTGAATTCCCAATATTGATTATCGATACCAATAATGTTGATTTTGTTGAGAAAGAGGAAGATTACCACAAACTTTGCCATATAATACTTAATACAAAATACGAAAGTGGCATCACCCGAATTATTTGCTGATTGGTAAATTCTCGGCACGAATAAGGAATATAGCAGTGTTTAAGATAAAAATTTCCTTATTTAGCTTTCTGGTTAGAAAAACATTCTTATTTTTGTATTAATCGAAAAAATATGTTTATAAAATAAATAATGTGTCCATCATGAAAAAATTCAATTTTAAAGTATTAGTACTGTTCGCCGCTGTAACGCTGCTTATGAGTAGTTGTGCAAGCATTAAAAAGATGAAAAAAAATGCCGACCAGATCAAGTGGGATGTAACTCCTGAAGTTTTGGAAGCACATGCAGGGCAAGTGAATGTATCGGTTGAAGGCCAGATACCCGAAAAGTATTTTGTGAAGAAGGCTACATTAACCGTAACACCTGTAGTTAAATACGAAGGTGGAGAAACTGCCTACCCCGAAATTAAACTCCAGGGTGAAAGCGTTACGGCCAACAATGCCGTAATTAGTTTTACCGATGGTGGCAACTTTAGCGTTAAAGGCGCGTTGCCCTACGAAGAGTCGATGAGAATGTCGGAACTAATTGTGAAAATCGCTGCTCAAAAAGGAGCTGCTGCACTTGATTTCGACCCCATCAAAATTGCCGATGGTGTAATTGCCACATCCGAATTAGTTGACAAAAGTGGCGCTGCAATTGTTGGTATTCAAAAAGAAGAAAACACCAGTGGCAAGTATGATCCTACAATCGACAAATTTCAACGTGTAGTACCCGATGAATTTATTGCCGACTTACACTACCTTATCAATAGCTCGTATATACGCGGTGAGGAAGTGAAATCGGACGATATCAATGAATTTAAAAACTACACCAAATCGGCTAATGATGATGAACGCAAAGACTTGAAAAACGTTGAAGTTACAGCGTATGCATCACCTGATGGTGAACTCGACTGGAACGAAAAACTTTCGAAAAAACGTGAAAGCACAGCTTCCGACTACTTGAAAAATGAACTAAAGAAGTTAGAAGTTGAAAAAGATGTGAAAACCAAATACACTGCTGAAGACTGGGAAGGCTTTAAGGAGTTGATGGAAGAATCATCTATCCAGGATAAAGAATTAATCCTTCGCGTATTAAACATGTACAGCGATCCTGAAGTACGAGAAAAAGAAATTCGCAACCTTTCGGAAGCTTTTACTGCTGTAGCCGAAGAAATTCTCCCTGAATTACGTCGCGCTAAATTTATTGCATCGATTGATTTAATTGGTAAAACCGACGCTGAATTGCTTGCTGCAGCCGAAAACAACCCTGCATCACTTAACCAGGCCGAATTACTCGAAGCTGCAAATCTCACCGACGACATTGCCAAGAAAAAAGCTTTCTACAAATCGTTTACAAAGCAATTTGAAGACGACTGGAGAGGTTACAACAACCTTGGAATGACTCAAGTTATGGATGGTGATTTTGATGCCGCTGCTAAAAACTTCGAAAAAGCTGACCAGCTCGACAACAACAACCCAATTATTAAAAATAACCTTGGTGTTATTGCACTGAAAGCCGGCGATATCAACAAAGCGAAAGAATTATTCTCAGCCGCTTCGGGTATAGCTCCAGAGGTTAACTACAACATGGGCATTGTTAGCATTACACGTGCCGAATACGACAAAGCTGTTCAATTCTTTGGCGAATGCACTCAACCAAATGCTGCCCTGGCTAAAATACTTGCCGGCGACAACAATGGAGCATTAAAAGTATTGGAATCGAGCGAAGACGACGGTGCAATGGTTGACTACCTGAAAGCAGTAGTTGGCGCACGTACTGCTAAAGAAAACCTACTAACCGAAAGCTTGTCTGCTGCTGTTGCAAAAGATGCCTCACTTAAAGCAGCTGCTAAATCGGATCTCGAATTTGCCAAGTATTTCGAGAATCCAAAATTCAAAGAAATCGTAGAATAAGAACGATACATATATTAAAAAGAGGTTGTCTTTTACAGGCAGCCTCTTTTTTGTTTGTTTTTTTCCGAAACCAATCAAAAAATAAATATAGAGAAATACAAAAAGCCCCGCTATCGACGATAACGGGGCTTTTTGTACTGAGCGAGAAACGGGACTCGAACCCGCGACCCCGACCTTGGCAAGGTCGTGCTCTACCAACTGAGCTATTCTCGCATAATAAAGAAAAATAGAACGATTGATGTACTTACACAAAATGAGTACCCGGAGCGGGACTTGAACCCGCACAGCCATAATGGCCATTGGATTTTAAGTCCAACGTGTCTACCAATTCCACCATCCGGGCAGACTCTTCTGTGCAAAAGAAATTCCATAAATTGGAATTTCAAAACCAGAGCGAGAAACGGGACTCGAACCCGCGACCCCGACCTTGGCAAGGTCGTGCTCTACCAACTGAGCTATTCTCGCATTTGTTAATGAACTTACGCCCTAAAAGCGGTTGCAAATATATAATATTTTTTCATTTGCCAAAAGCCATCCAAATGAATATTTGTTTTTTTTGAAGGCACAGCCTGACTTGTTTTCTTAAGTACTTGTTCTTATGAGTTTTTTTATAAAAGTGGATGCAATAAGGTTAGTGAACAAAAATCTTTAAATGACATACTTTTCATATAAGCCCAAAAACTAACTCAAATTAAAAAAGATTTTTATTTTTGTGATGTTTGACTTTATTCCGAAGTAAAACAGATTTTTAGCTCTTTTCCTTCATCTTACAACAAAGAATGACAATAAAAAAAATAAATGAATTTTTTTAACGTAATTATTTACATCTTTAGCATCTGATTAAAAACAGTAACCATGAATAGTACAAAACTTATTTGCTTAGCGATAATGCTTATAAACAGCATCTTATTTTCAGCAGCACTTGCGCAAAATAATGATATTACTACTACACCGTACCAGGTTCAGTTAAATGTGGATAAACTCGGAATTGATATCAGTCCTACGTTACACGGTTTGTTCTTCGAAGATATTAATCAGGCCAATGATGGCGGTATAAGCGCCCAGTTGATACAAAACAATTCATTTCAGATGTACAATGTGCCAGGTTCTTCTGAAATTGGCCCCGAAGGCAATAAATTTTCAGAGTTTTCCAAATCACCAACTCAAATTTACGGTTGGACACTTATAAAAAAAGGAGATGCGATTGGTACAGCAACAACTGTTGATGAGAAACCATTGGTTTCGTTTACCAAATATTATAATTTCGACCAAAATGACCAATATGATGATGCACTAAAATACAAGCAATACAGCATAAGGTTTGATATTAAAAATCCGGGAAATGGATTCGGTCTCGCAGCCAATGGCTTTGGCATAAATATGCCCGGACCGGATCGGGAAGGACATTATTATTCCAATAATACTCAAACGCCCTCAATCCCGGCAAATGAAAATGTTTCTTATAATCTTGGCCTTTATTTACAGGGAAAAGGATACCCTGGAACTATTAGCATATATCTTGAAGACGTAAATGGAGAACGGAATTCAAATGTTCTGACTTTTAAAGACTTGCCCGATGAATGGGAAAAATATTCAGGCAATATTAAAGCAAAGCGTAGCGTCGATAGTCGTCTTGCTATTATTGCCGATGCTGCCGGAACGTTTTACCTCGACTTTGTAACACTGGTGCCTGAAGCTTCACAACTTTGGCGTAACGGGGAAGTTGGAGATTTCAGAAAAGACATGCTTGAAGCGCTGGAAAATTTAAATCCTAATTTTATGCGTTTCCCGGGTGGCTGTGCTTCAGAGGGGCCGAATTACTGGGGGCAATATTTTTGGAAAAACACCATTGGCCCGGTAGAGGAAAGAGTTGGTGTAAGAAACCACTGGGGAACATGGACTTCGCAGCATATCGGTTTTTATGAATATTTTCTGATGGCAGAAGCACTTGATGCAAAACCTCTACCCGTGCTTAATAATGGTGTAACCTGCCAGTTTGCAGGAAGATCGTACATTGCACCGCTCAATACTGAAGAAGAAAAGAAACGCTTTTATGATATATATGTAAAAGATGCACTTGACCTGATTGAATTTTGCAATGGTGATGAATCAACAGAATGGGGTGCGAAACGTATTGCCTTTGGTCATCCAAAACCATTCAACCTTGAATACTTAGCCATTGGGAACGAAAACAGTGGCAAAGAATTTTGGGAACGATTTGACATTATTTATAATGCGGTAAAAGAAAAACACCCTGATATTATGGTTATTACAACCAGTGGCGCACGTTCGTCAGGGCGTGAGTTTAACGACAACTATGCAATTATAGATGAAAAATATCCCAATAGTATTGTTGACGAGCATTACTATTCAAATGACAACTGGTTTTATTCAAATACACAACGATATAATTCGGATAAGGTGCGTGGGGCTCAAGGAAACACCTATGACCGGGAGAAACCAACACGCGTATTTGTAGGCGAATTTGCAAACAACAGCACAAATAACGCATACCATTCAACACTTGCCGAAGCTGCCTTTGCTACAGGGCTTGAGCGCAATTCAGATATGGTTGTTATGGCTGCTTATGCCCCGCTTTTCTGTAAAAAGGGTTTTGCCAAATGGGGTGCAAACCTGATTTGGTTTGATAACCGTGGACTATGGCGTTCAACTAACTATTATTACATATCGCTATTTGCCAATAACATTGGCGACAAAGCCTTTGATATTACACCATTCTACAAAACGGAGGATATGTCGGAGGATGAAAAAGTGTTTACCTCGCCAACGATAGATACTCAAAGCGGAATTATTTATGTAAAGGTCGTAAATGCTGAAAATATATCAAAGGAAACTACGGTTACAATCAATGGAAGTAAGAAAAAATACCTTGCAACGATCGAATATATTTCATCAGATGATACTTCGGTTAAAAACCAAGGGGAACAAGATTATTACAGCAATGCTCCCGGTGTAGAAAATTTCAGTTACATTGAACCAATTATGCCTCAAACACAGGAGTTGGGTGTTGTAAGCAACACATTTACAGTTGCATTGCCGGTAAATTCGGTGAATATAATCAAGTTAACCCCAACAAAATAGAAATAAAAAGATTTTAGGCACTGAATTTCAACTACAAACAAACATTTGATTAGCCCTTTAAACCTGAAATCTTTTTAATTTCGTTCAATTTGTTTAGCGCTTCAACCGGCGTTAAATTATTGATATCGATATTTATAATTTCATCGCGGATTTGCTTCAAAACGGGATCGTCAAGCTGAAAAAAGCTTAGTTGCATGCCCTCGCGTTCGGTGCTAATGTTGTCGAGTGGTTTCGACAGCGAATCTTTGCGATGCGTATCTTCGAGTTGTTTTAAAATATCATCGGCTCGTTTTACCAGGCTTTTTGGCATACCAGCCATGCGTGCCACATGAATGCCAAAACTATGATTGCTGCCACCTCGCACCAATTTTCGTAGAAAGATTACTTTATTGTCGATTTCTTTAACCGTAACGTTGTAATTTTTTACCCGGTTAAAGGTATGTTCCATTTCGTTCAACTCGTGATAGTGTGTGGCAAAGAGTGTTTTTGCTTTCCACTTTGGATGCTCGTGAATGTATTCGACAATACTCCAGGCAATGGAAATGCCATCGTAAGTGCTGGTGCCCCGCCCAAGTTCGTCGAGAAGGATAAGGCTACGGTCGGATAAGTTGTTGAGAATGCTGGCAGCTTCGTTCATCTCGACCATAAAGGTTGATTCGCCCAGCGAAATATTGTCGGATGCACCCACCCTGGTGAAAATTTTATCGACATAACCAATTGAAGCACCTTTAGCCGGCACAAAGCAGCCAATTTGCGCCATAAGTACAATTAATGCGGTTTGCCTTAATAAAGCCGATTTACCCGACATGTTGGGGCCGGTAATGATAATAACCTGCTGTTCGTTGCGATTTAAGGTAACATTGTTTGAAATATACGATTCGCCAATGGGCAATTGTTGTTCGATTACGGGATGCCGGCCTTCGGTTATTTCGATGGCATCGCTATCGTTAACATTGGGACGAACATAGCCATTATTGGTCGATACCGAAGCCAGCGACAGCAGACAATCGATTTGAGAAAGCACATTGGCATTGAGCTGAACAGCTTGAATATACTCGGTTAAGGCTAGTACCAGCTCGTTGTAGAGCTTCATCTCGAGATCGAGAATTTTTTCTTCGGCGCCTAGTATTTTGGCTTCGTACTCTTTAAGTTCTTCGGTGATGTACCGCTCGGCACTTACCAGCGTTTGTTTGCGTATCCACTCGGGCGGCACCTTGTCTTTATGGGTATTTCGCACCTCGATGTAATAACCAAAAACGTTGTTAAAGCTAATTTTTAGCGATGGAATGCCGGTGCGTTGAACCTCGCGCTCCTGCATTTCGACCAGAAAGTCCTTCCCCGATGTTTTAATTTTACGCAACTCGTCGAGCTCATGGTTAAACCCCAACGCGATGACGTTGCCGCGGTTGATTAAGGTTGGCGGGTCGGGATAAAGCTCGTTTTCGATACGGGTGGCGATTGACTGGCATGGATTGAGCTGCTCGGCCAGTTTTACCAGTGTATTGTTTTTGGAAGTTGAGCAAAGCTCACGGATTGGCACAATTGCTTTTAAGGCCACCATGAGCTGTACCACCTCGCGAGGGTTAACGCGCTGCACAGCCACTTTCGAAATAATTCGTTCGAGGTCGCCTATTTGCCTTACCTGCTCTTCGATGGCTTCTTTCATTTCCTGATTAGCCGAAAAACATTCAACAGCATCGAGGCGGTCGTTGATTGCCTGCACATTTTTGAGCGGAAACGACACCCAGCGTCGAAGCATACGGGCACCCATGGGTGTAAGCGTACGGTCGAGAACGTTTATAAGTGTTTTACCACCATCGTTTAGCGGATAAAGAAGCTCGAGATTTCGTATGGTAAAGCGGTCGAGCCACACGAATCGGTCTTCTTCGATGCGTGCCAGGTTTGAAATATGCTTAACGTGATGATGCTGCGTAATATCGAGGTAATGCAAAATAGCCCCGGAAGCCATAATACCATATTCGAGGCGTTGTACGCCAAAGCCTTTGAGCGATTTTACCTCGAAGTGACGGTGCAAACGGTCGATGGCTGCATCGGAAGTATAAACCCAGTCGTCGAGCGTGAAGGTGTAAAATTTATGACCGAAATGCTCGTTAAATGCCGCATCTTTCCCCCGTTGGAAAAGTACTTCTTTGGGTTGAAATGAATTTAACAGTTTATCGATGTATTCGAACGAGCCCTCGGCGGTTAGGAATTCGCCGGTTGAGATATCGAGAAAAGCAACGCCGGCCATTTTTTTATCGAAGTGTACCGAAGCCAGGAAGTTATTTTCGCGGTGGTTAAGAATATTATCGTTGATGGAAACGCCTGGTGTTACAAGCTCAGTAATGCCCCGTTTGACAATTTTTTTGGTCATTTTAGGGTCTTCGAGTTGCTCGCATACGGCAACACGTTGCCCGGCACGTACCAATTTGGGCAGGTAAGTATCGAGTGCATGATACGGAAATCCGGCCAACTCGACCGAGCTGGCTGAGCCGTTGGCACGTTTGGTGAGTGTTATTCCTAATATTTCGGCTGCCTTAATGGCATCGTCGCCAAATGTTTCGTAGAAATCGCCTACACGAAAGAGCAGCACTGCATCGGGATGCTTATCTTTGATGGCATAATACTGCTTCATGAGCGGTGTTTCGACGTATTTTCGGTCTTTTGACATATGGTGAATTTTCTTGAAAATTTGCGCTAATTTTGTTTTGGATGTAAAGAAATAAAACCTTGTTTTATCTGTACTCCGAAAACAGGTTAACAAAGATAATGTTTTACGTATTGTTTGAAAAAGTTGAATATGTGCAATTTTGAAAAAAAGAACGATTGTTGCGGGTTTGCAGCCCGCCCCGGGCAGGTTGGAGGCGGTTAGCTGCCCGATGGTAAAGCCCGTGTTGAGCACAGCCGGCAGGGCGACCAGGGGGAGCCACTGCAGGCTGTAGCGAAACAGGGCTTTAACGAGGGGACTATGAGCCGAAGACCGTAGCCCGCCAAATTATTTAAAAATTATATCTTATGAGGAAGAAAGTAGTAATTGTAACCGGCGCTGGCCGTGGAATTGGCAAAGAAGTGGCACTGGCATTTGCCCGCAAAAAATACCAGGTTGTAGTAGCCGAAATTGATGCCCGAACCGGCAACAGCACGGTTGACGAGATAAACGAGATGGGCGAGGCTGCGGTTTTTATAAAAACGGATGTATCGGTAGTGGATGAAATTGAGCGGATGGTTAAATGTGTGGAAACAGACTTTAAACGCATTGATGTGCTGGTGAATAATGCCGGGATATCGGAGTTTAGCGAGGTGTTTGAACTTGACGAAACGCAGTGGGATAAGGTGATGAATACGAATCTGAAGAGCGTATTTTTTGCGTCGCGTGCGGTGGCCAGGGTGATGAAGGAAACGGGGGGCTCGATTGTGAATATGGCATCGACGAGGGCGTTGATGTCGGAGCCTGGCGGCGAGGCATACGGTGCATCGAAGGGCGGGATACTGGCGCTCACCCATGCGCTGGCTGTGTCGTTGGGTCAATACGGTATTACGGTGAACGCGGTGCTGCCCGGATGGATTGAAACGAGCGATTACAAGCGTTTAAAAAAACATCATCACGAGCAGCATTTGTCGGGGCGTGTAGGCAAGCCCGATGATGTGGCGCGGGCATGCTTGTTTTTGGCCAGCCGCGAAAATGATTTCATTACCGGTACGCAACTGGTTGTTGACGGCGGCATGACCCGCAAAATGATTTATGAATAAGGTACTACAAAGACCTGAAAAAAGATTCGAAAACGTTGGTGTCGAACCACTCGAGGCCGTATAAAAAGAAGAGGATGAGCAGGGCGACGATAAAGGCCAGGAAGGAACCGATTTCGCGCCCAACAAATTTTTTACCGGCACGCATAAATTTATCGCCGGCTTTGGTGGCCCATTTGTCGATGCGGGTAAACAGCGGGTAGTAAATAAGCACAACAATGCCCATGCCTATCCATGTAAAAATGTAGGGTGGGTACTGCCACTTGTACGTGAGCATGAACTCGTCGAGCCAAATGGTTGCCAGGTTGGCGGTGAGCATACCAATGATGAGCACCATGGCTTTGAAAATTTTACGATACATAGAGCGTTATTTGCAGGTTCTTAAAATCGATGATGCATTGATGTTTTAGCAGGAAATCGCTGCCGAGAAGTCCGGCAATCTCAATATCGGTAAACTGGCTGTATATTTTGTTAATATGCCCGAGGTTGATGATGGCCACGGGCCAGTCGGACAAGGACATCTGTCCGAAATATATTTCGTGAAGAATGCCGGTTTGGGTTTCGACGTGGCCTTCGCCAATGCCGGCCGACTGGATTTCGGTGGCTTCGAGCTCGTCGGGGTCGAAGTGTTCGGCCAGGTTGGCATCGAAAACCGTTTTCGAAGCCCCGGTATCAATAACCCATTGCAGGGATTTTCCATTTTTTAGAAAACCCTCGATAAGGATGTGATAGTTCTCGTTTTCGAGTTCGATGAGCTGAATGGGTACTGTGTATTTTCTTTTTCGAGCCATAATGTAATAGTACGTTAGATAAAAGATATGAGATAGTAGATTATTGAATGTAATAGATTAAACATCAGCAATTTAGGTAAATTAAATATTAAAGCTTAAACAGCTCATTAACTTAAAAAATAGCAACGAACTATTGATAATGGCTACGAAGATAAATATTTATTTTTCGTACAACATCAGATTTTAATCGTGTTTTTTGTATTAGGTTTCAGTATCGATGCTTCGAATTTTAATGCGAGGGCAAGCCCGTTTTATCACGATGTACATCGGGACGCGTTTGAGTTCGGGTTGAGTTCTATTGCGTTCCATTGCAATCCGTTTAATACGTTTGTAGAAAACATTTTTTCAAACGCTGACTTAGCTCCACTTAGGGGGTTATAGTTGTGAGGCTATACGTTCGATGATTCGCATCTAAATCTTTTATTATCAGCGCATTTTAATAGATGATGTGTTATCCAAACTGAATGATTTATCTTTCGTGCTATAGAGATAAATTATTCTTCTTTAAGTGTTTTAAGTACACTGGCCTGAAAAAAATCTGAATAGTCAATTGAGAGTTCCTTGTTTTTTGTAAAATCGTATAGCGTTAATACTCTAATCTCATAGAAATACCTCCAGTATTCCTGGAGTCGTCCAAAATAATCTTTTCGGGCTGAATTTTTTTTGTTCTGGGCTGAATTCAATTTAATAATATCCAGTTCACCAATCATGTATCGTTGCTGAGTTACATCGTACATCATCTGCGCTAGTGTGTCGGCTTTTGCTGCTCTTTCCACAAGTTTTTTCTGCATGTTAAATTCCTCGACTGTTCTTATAACATTTTCATTAAAATCAATTTCTTGTTGTTCCATCCGTGCCATTACTACTTCCCTGTTGCTTTCTGCCAGCTTAATTCGTTTTTTGGATAATCCCCAGTCAACAATTGGAATATTCATACTGACTTCGACTCTTTGCTGATTTTCCAAATCGGTGTAAACATTTCGGATAATATTGTCGTCGGTAGTTTGATTTAAGCCCATACTGATACTCAAGTCAGCACTGTAGCGAGATTTTTTTGCTCTTTCAACATTTTGTTCGGCGTACAATTTATCAAGTTTGATGTTTAAAATATCCGGGTTGTTTTTACGAGCCATTTCAATTGCAAGCTGCTCTTCAATATTTATTGAATGAATATTGTCTGGTGGTATAAGTTCTACATCAAGGCTTTTGTCCATCCTTAGAAAAGAAAGTAAACGGGTTTGTGATCTTCTTATATTTTTTTCAAGACGTTCGAGATCGCTGCTGGCATCCATTAAACTGAGTTCAAGCGAATAGAGATCTTCCAGCGAAATAGCATCTTTTTCGTGACGTTTTAATCCGTCCTGGTATAATGTATCGGCAATTGCGAAATCGTTCTGGGCTATTTTTAGTTCAATTTGGGCAAAAAGTAAATTGAAAAAGTAGTAAATAGTAGTGTTTGCTATTTCTTGCGATGACTGGAAGAAATTCTTTTTTGAACGTTCGAATTCTACAGGTTCGGTTTTTTTCTTCCATTTAAAACTATTAAAATCAAAAAGATCTTGTCTAATTCCAATTCGAATTGGGGTTGATGAATACTCAATTTTTCCCCCTATGTTTTGAATTCTTCCCAGATCGGAATCGATATAAATTCGTCCACCAGTAAATGGAATATTCTGTGTTACAGATAAATTTGCAAACGATTTTAATCGTTCGCTTTGGATGTATTGGTATTCCTCATTCTGCGAATTGTATTCCTCCCTAACAGCCCGTTCGTAGTTAAACGGAGTTGCACGCAGTTCCAGCTTCGGGAGAAATTCGGCCTGATATGTACGGAAATCCCAGTAATCTGATAAGTATTCATTTTTTTCGATAAAAGCCCTCAGTGAACTGTCCTGGGCTATTGTAATAGCCTCTTCCATCGTGAGTTGAACTTTTTGGGAGATCTGCTGGGCTGTGCTGGCTTTTATGAAAAATAGATATAGAAAGCCAAAAATCAATAATTTAATAATTTTCATTTGTGTAATAAGTTTGTAAGTAATATAATAATTTATTAGTATCCATTTGACGCGAATGTTGTTAGCATATAACAAAAAAAACAGCATGTTCTGTTTCGCCTTAAATATTAATAATATAGAGGTGGATACAAAACATGCTATGGCATAAAGATATAAATTTGACTTGATAGTCAAAAACCATACTAAAAATTGAGAGCTTTTTTTATAGAGTGGAAACAAAAAAACACGTAAGGGCTTGGTAGTGTGGGCTGTGTGGTGTTTTAAATTTGCTAACCTTTTCTTAAGAATAATATAACGCATATATACGCCACATTTAATGATTTGACGTATATTTGCGTCATTAAGTATTTTAAGTTATGGTACAGGCAAAAACAGCATTATTCGATACAAACATACAGCAGGCAGCCCTATTGTACAAGGCTTTGGGGCATCCTGCACGATTACAGATATTACGTTATCTGGCTCAAACCAAAATGTGCATTACCGGCAACATCTCAGACGTTTTGCCATTAAGCCGCACAACGGTAAACCAACACTTAACCGAACTAAAAAAAGCCGGGCTTATTCGGGGGCACGTTAGCGGCAAAAACACCAGTTATTGTCTTAATCCGTCAATGGTAAAAGAGCTTCAGCGTGTAAGCGAATTATTTTTAAAAGAAATAGACAGTCCCTTTTACGAATGCCGATAAACATTTAAAATTCTTTAGTTTCAAATCTTACAAATCTCAATACTCATGTCTCATCATCTAAAATCTAAAAAAATATGAAAGTATTAATCTTATGTACCGGAAATAGTTGTCGTAGCCAAATGGCGCACGGCTTTTTACAAAGTTTCGATAAAAGCCTAACCGTTCGGTCGGCTGGGACTGAAGCATCGGGAAAGCTTAACCCTAATGCGGTAAAAGCCATGAAAGAGATTGGAATCGACATTAGTCATCATACTTCCGATTCGGTCGATTTATACCTTGGCGACGAATGGGACTATGTAGTTACCGTTTGTGGTGGTGCCAACGAGGCTTGTCCGGCTTTTATGGGCAAAGTAAAGCAGCGTTTGCACATGGGGTTCGACGACCCCTCGCATGCCGTAGGCTCCGATGAGTTTGTATGGAGTGAGTTTATTCGTGTACGCGACGAAATAAAAGAGACTTTCAGCAAATTTTACAACGACGAAATTAAACATCAGTTATTATGAAACCAGCAGAACAAGCACAAAAATACTTTGCCGATAATTTTAGTTGCTCGCAATCGGTTTTAGCCGCATTTGCTCCCAATTTGGGGCTTTCGGTTGACGATAGCCTGAAAGTTGCCTGCGCATTTGGTGCCGGAATGGGGCGCACTCAACAAACCTGTGGGGCAGTTACCGGGGCATTGATGGCTTTAGGTTTAAAATACGGTAAAGGAATTAACGACAACAATGAAAAGAAGGAACAGACCTTTGCTATGACAAAAATATTGATCGATAAATTTGCCCAAATACATGGCTCAGTAAATTGTCGTGAATTGCTCGACGGACTCAATATGAATATTTCTGATGAATTGGAGTGTATTCAAAAAGAAAAGATGTTTGAAACCCGCTGCCCAAATTATGTGGCTACGGCAGCACAACTTGTTGAACAACTGTTTAAAGCAGATTGATATGTCAGGAATAAAAAATTTTGTAAAAGATAAATACAGCGCCATCGTTACTCAGAATTTATCGGTTGCTCCTGCTTCGGGTTGTTGTTCGGGCGGTTGTTGTGGCGATTTGGAACTGAGCATGATTGGCGACGAATATAAAAATGTGAAAGGCCACAACCCCGATGCCGACCTTGGTTTAGGCTGTGGTTTGCCCACCGAATTTGCAAAAATTAAAGAGGGCGACCATGTGTTAGATTTGGGAAGTGGTGCCGGCAACGATTGTTTTGTGGCTCGAACTCAAACGGGCGAAAAAGGAAAAGTTACAGGGCTTGATTTTACCGAAGCGATGGTGAATAAAGCGAACGAAAATCTGAAGAAAACAGGCTTCAAAAACATCGAATTTGTGCAGGGCGATATCGAGAAGATGCCTTTGCCCGATAATGCTTTCGATGTGCTTATCAGTAACTGTGTGTTGAACCTTGTGCCCGACAAACAAAAAGCTTTTTCTGAAATATTCAGGGTGATGAAACCCGGAGCTCATTTTTCTATTTCGGATGTGGTGCTGGTCGGTGATTTACCCGAAAGTTTGAGAAAAGACGCCGAAATGTATGCCGGTTGTGTGTCGGGAGCTATTGGTAAAGACACTTATATAGAAATTGTCGCAAAACAAGGATTTACAGGCATAAAAGTTCAAAAAGAAAAACAAATCAAACTTTCGGATGAGCTTTTGTTAAAGCATATTAGTGCCAAAGAATTGCGCGATTTTAAGCAATCGGGGAGTGGCGTTTTTAGTATTACGTTATATGCAGTTAAACCTTTTTAAAGTAAAATAATGATGGAAAAGAGTAAACGTCAAATCAGTTTTTTTGATAAATACCTTACGGTTTGGGTAGCTTTGAGCATAATTGTTGGCATTGGTATGGGGCATTTTGCCGGTGATGGCATTGAGGTAATCAGCAGCATGGAGATTGCTAATGTAAATATACCGGTTGCCATTTTAATATGGTTAATGATATACCCTATGATGTTACAGGTTGACTTTACAAGCATCAAAAAAATAGGGAAAAAACCCCGGGGGGTGGTATGGACTATCGTCATCAACTGGTTAATCAAACCATTTTCGATGGCCTTTTTTGCGTGGATATTTTTCACAAAAATATATGCAGCCTGGATTGACCCGGCTATGGCGGGTGAATACATTGCCGGTGCTATTTTGCTGGGCGCGGCACCTTGTACGGCCATGGTTTTTGTATGGTCGTATCTTTCAGGCGGCGACCCCAATTACACACTGGTGCAAGTGTCGGTAAACGATTTAATTATCCTGGTAGCTTTTGTTCCAATTGTTGGTTTGTTGCTGGGAATAACCAATATTACCATCCCGTACGATACCTTGCTGGCCAGTATTCTCATTTTTGTAGTGGTACCCTTGGTTGCTGGAGTTATAACGCAGCGGATTTTGTTAAAATTGAAAGGGGAGGAATGGTTTAAAAAAGGATTTCTGCCCAAATTGAAGCCGGTTAGTATTATTGCCTTGCTTGTAACTCTGGTGTTTTTATTTGCTTTTCAGGGGCAAAATATCACCAATAACCCGCTTATTATTTTGTTGGCAGCAGTTCCTCTGGTTATTCAAACCTACTTTATATTCTTTGTTGCATGGTTTGGGGGTAAAAAGTTGAAGCTGAAATACCCGGTATGTGCCCCTTCGGCCATGATTGGCGCCAGCAACTTTTTCGAGCTTGCTGTAGCAGTAGCCATCGCACTTTTTGGTTTACAATCGCCGGCAGCACTGGTAACCGTTGTGGGAGTTTTGGTTGAGGTGCCGGTAATGCTTTCGTTGGTAGCATTTGCCAATAAAAACCGGTATTGATGATTGTGCCCCCAGGGGAAAATACAATGTATTAACCGGAGCTCATTAGTTTTCATCGAATTCAGGTTTTTGAGAATAGAAAATATCAGTCAGAAATAATATGCAGATTGCTACTGGTCTCAAAAAATTTATTTTTATGTAATTGAAGAACCATAAAATGATGAATAAACAATAAATGATTTTTTCGTTACTCGAAAAAGATGACATTAAATACAAACCATATAGTCAAAACAGATAATGTGTATTACCGTTTTTGGGCCGATATCAAAACCTTGTCGCCTTTTGCTTGCCCCATTCGCAATTCACCGCATTATCAATTTGCAAAAACAGTGCTTCAAAAAGCATTGTTTGATAACTATTCGCCATTGCCCGAAGATAGTTTATACGAAGCGTATTGCCGATGGGAAGCCTTGTGTGTAGGCAGTACAATAGGGCACAGCCCTAAAAACTACTACAAAAATATTGCTTTGTGGACTAAACAATTTGATATTCAAAATAATATACCAAAGTTGGTGCGTTTCGATACCGATAAATATTTTATTTACGATGGCTTGCACCGTATTGCATTTATGGCTGCCTGTATCGACCTGGGGATTATGAGGGATGAAATACTCATAAACATTATTACGCCCCGGATGCAATTGCCTCCGATTGAAGGGATAAGTTATATCGAAAAGCATCTTGAATTTTTGCAATAAAAAAAGACCGCCGCATACCGACAGTCTTTTTTGCTTTAATGAATATTTGTGTTATTCTTTTTTCTTTTTGCGGTTGCGCCTTAAGATTCCGAAACCACTTGCTGCAAATAAAATAAAGGCTACAAGCGGAGATACAGGAACCGTTGGGCTACCCGTAAGGTTTTCGAATGAGTTGGACGTAAGTCCCGGTAAAAATATGTCGGTATCACCATCGCCATCTAAATCGGCCAAAATTGGAATTTCAGAACTTGGCATTTCGGCAACAGGCAGTGGTACATTCGAGTTTAAAACAAAACCTCCTGAGCCCGATGTGTTTTCGTAGTATAAAATATTGCTTGTAGCATCAGTTAATGCTCCGGGAGAACCAGCCGAGGTTGGGTTAAACACAAACAAATCGTCATCGCCATCACCATCCATATCTTTCAGGTTGATATTTGTATTAGAATTTGATCCTGGAATAGAAGAACATGCGGGATATCCCCATGGTGCTGGGGTAAATGAACCATCGGATTGTTGTAGGTAGCTTCTTAAATAGAAATTACCACAATATGTTGCTACAATGTCTAAATCGCCATCGCCGTCAACATCGCTAAACTTTGCTTGTCGTCCGCCAGTGTAAATAGGCGAACCGCCACTATAATTATTTATTGGGCTGCTTGAGTCTTTATAAAAATTATCGTTACTATCAAGTTCGAAATGCGAGATGTATCCACTTGGATGTGTTATTATTGCATCAAGGTCGCCATCGCCATCAAAATCGGCTATATCGATACTATATCCATACCCTTGATTAAATGTGGAACATAAAAATGGGTTGTCGGCACTGTTTTCGGTAAATACTCCGCTTACATTTTCGAAAAAGGCAATTTCGTAACAGTCGGTTATAAAAATAAAAGCATCATCGTCGCCATCGCCGTCAACATCGGCAAATGCAGCATCGCGAGGGGTAAAATTGGAATTCCCGTGAACCGATGTAATTTCGAATGGATTGTTGCTTTCCCATACATTGAATGTTGGTGTCTGGGCTTTTGCTCCGGTGCTTATAAATGCAAAGCACATGGCTGCCCCGGCAATTTTTAGGGCATAGCGTGGGTTAATACCGGCTACTTTTTGATACAAACGGTTTAGTTTGTTTATTAAGCGCTGTTGCTCGTTTTTTGTAAACTCCCAAAACTTACCGGTTTTCATAAGCCGGTCAACTTTGTTTGATAAGTTTTTAAGTTTTAAAACAAGAGAATGGAAGTTTGAGCTGGTTGCTGAAACGTTTAAGTAAATTTTTTTCATATTTTTAGTGGTTGATTGCTACTCTGTTAACTACACAAATATAGTACAAATTGTAATTAAATATAGTTGTCATATTTTTTTTTGTAAACTTTTTTCAAGTTGGATTCTAATTCATGTACAAATTGTTTTACGTTAAATAGCAAACTGTTGTTTTGTTCAGTTGCAAGTTTAGTTTTTAGCGCATTAAGTTTATCGCGCTTATTGGCAAACTCAACGGCTTTTTCGATGTATTCGGTGGTGTTGTTACAAATGGTCTCGTGTAGGTTTGCTGCCCGGCAAATTGCTGCCCCCATATTTTCGGCATTGGTTTTTCCGGTAGTAGTTAAAACCGGCACATTGGCCATTAAAGCCGAAATGGCGGTTGAACCTGCACTATAATGCCGTGTGTCGAGAAATAAATCGCACACTTTGTAGCGAGCCATATAGTCGGGATGCGAAAGACGTTGAGCAAAATATATGCGCGACGAATCGACTCCTTGTTGTGCTGCATATTTTAATATATTGTTTTTGTACCTCGTGTTTTTTGCAGGGTTAAGCCATAATATACTGTTTGGACTTTGCTTTAAAATGCTCATCCAGGCAGCAAACATGCTTGGTTCGTACTTGTAGGGGTTGCAAAAACAGCAAAACACAAAGGCTTCGTCGGGGATTTCAAAATCGTTTTTTGTATATGCTTTATCCGAAATTTCGAGTGGCGAACCAAAATAGCCTGTGGGCAGGTAAATAATTTCTTCGGTATAATACTTCTTGTTTTCTTCGGGTACCAGTGTTTTGTCGGCAATGTAATAATCAATAAAATCAGCTCCCGATGAATCGGGCTGACCCATAAATAATATTTGTACAGGTGCCGGTTTAAGTGCCAGTATTTGCGAGCGCGAGTAGGTTGTATATCCTGCCAAATCAATCAGAATATCAATCTCATCGGCATTAATTTTCTTTGCAGCTTGTTCAAAACCCAAATGTTGAATGTCGATAAAATAATCGACACCGGCTTTTATGGTTTCTCGGTATATGTCGTCAATTTTTGGTTGATGCAGTAACGCATAGGCATATACTTCAAACTCGTTGCGGTTATGATACTGAAACATGTGATAAACCACCTGTCCAATAGGGTGTTCTCTGAAATCGGGAGAGATATAGCCAATACGTATTTGTTTGTGTTTGGGCCAATTGTAACTGAATTGCAGGCGTTTTTTTATTGACTCAACCTGTTTGCTGAAATATTTTGATAAAAGAATTGAAGCTTCGAAGTGTAGTTGTACTGGTATGTTGTAATAATTGAAGTTAAAAATCCGAAAAGGGTAGGCTTTGCCCTTTTGCACAATTTGTTCAATTTTACTGATGTACTTTTGTTCATATTCGTCGCGCTTATCCCATTCGCACAATTCACATTGCACGCGGGTTAACGAAAAAAGCACATTTTCATCATCGCTCCATTTTTCATATAAGTCGCTCAGTATTTCATATGCTTCTTCGTACTTTCCGATAAACTGGTACACATTAGCCAAATCGAGTTTTGTTGAGTTGTTCCAGGGGTTAAGCTCAACGGATTTTTCGAAAATTTCGGCGGCTTTGGTAAAATTCGACAGCTCGGAATAGACCGATGCCAGTGCGTTTAAGGTTTGTACACAGTTCTGGTTTATTTTTAGCGATTCGAGGTAGGCATTTTTGGCTTTTTTAAACTCACCCAGTTGAATAAATATGCTTCCATAGGTGTTAATGAGTTCGTAATTGGTCGGAGTGTTTTTATAGGCTTTGTTGAGTATGTCGAGAGCCTTATCGGTGTCGCCTTTTTGTGCAGTTAAAATTGCATATTTCGACAGTGCATAGGTGTTGTTATTGTCAATTTTTAAACCTTTTAGTATATAGTTTTCGGCCAGGTCAAAATCTCGTTGAAGCATATGGAAATAGCCAACATTAACTAAGGCTTTTACGTTATTGGGATTAAGCTCGAGCAATAGCTTATAGTGTTTTTCTGCTTTATCGTATTGGTTTTGTTCGGTATATAGATTCGCCAGGTTGTTTAAAGCCGAAACCGATTGTGGTTTAATTTTCAGCCAATCAATTAATATTTCCTCGGCTTGTTTATGTTCTTTTTTTAGTTTTTTGCATTTGGCTAATTGTATGTGGGCTTTTTCGTAGTTCGCATTAATTTTGATTGCTGTCTCAAAACATTTTTCGGCCTCGGCAAGTTGGTGAAGTCCCATTTGTGCTATTCCTTTTTCTACATAAATGGCATGAGTAGCTTTGTGAATTTGAAAACTTCGTTCGACATATTGCAGTGCTGCATCGTATTTTTCAATTTTGTTTAAAATCATGCTTGTAAGCAACAAACTTTGGGGATGTGTTGGTATTGTTTGCAAAATACCTGCACATATACTACCTGCTGCATGGTAGTTGCCCTGTTTGTACAAATTGTGTGCTTGTTGAAATTGAATATCGATGTTTGTCATTGCTCTATTTTTTATCGATGTGTAAATCGGTAAATTTTTCTCCGTTTTGATAGCTGTTCCAAATTTTCAGCAAGCTTTTCTCCAGATTTTCGATGTGCATTTTTACATCAAACAGTGGGAGTTTATAGCGGTTTTTAGTGAGGTGGTGTTTCAATTGCTTTATTTTCAGTGGGTTTTTTGCCAGTTCAACAGCTTTATTGTAATATTCGTCGGTTGATTTGCAAATCGTATAATCGATGTTGGCAGCGTGGCATACCGAGGCTCCTTGTCGCATAGCATTGCTTTCGCCTTTAATGGTTAGCACCGGAACTCCCATCATTAGTGCTTGTGCCCCCGAAGAGCATGAGGTGTAATAGCGGGTGTCGAGAAAAAGGTCGCATATAGAAAGCCGGTTTAAATGGTCGGCTACCGGAATAAAAGGCAAGATTAGTACCCTGTTGGTTTCAATGCCCGATGATTTTACCCGGGAGTAAATATTGTTCTCGAATGTTTTGTTGCCATTGCCCAAAATACACAATACACTGTTTTCAACTTTCTCCAAAATCTTCATCCATAATGCAAAAGTATGGGGGTCGTATTTATACGGACTACAAAACGAACAAAATACAAATGCATCATCGGCAATTCCCAGTTCTTTTTTAGTGATTTTTTTTTCGGATGGCTCAATTGTCGAGTTAACAAAGCCGTGAGGTATATATAAAATATTCTCGGTGTAATATTGTCGGTTGGTTTGGTCAATTAAAAGCGAATCGGCCAAAAAGAAATCGAATTGTTCTAAGGCTGTGGTGTCAGGTTGCCCCATCATGAAAATTTGAACCGGTGCAGGTTTTGTGGCCAATATTGTAGGTTTAGTATGCGTAGTGTATCCTCCAAAGTCAATCAGAATATCAATTTCGTTATCGTAAATGAATTGAGCAATTTCTGAATCGCTTTGTTTACTTACATCGTAAAAATGGTCAACATCGGCTTTAATTTTTTGGCTTACAAAATCGGGTTTGTCGGGCAAAAACAAGGCAAAGGCATAGGTTTCGAATTGTTGGCGATTGTGATGCTGAAAATATTGATATACCGATGTGCCTAGTGCATGTTCCCTAAAATCGGGCGAGAGATATCCTATGCGGATTTTTTGGTGTTGGCGATTTTTGTGTGTGAATTTTAAAGCGGGTTTATTGTTTTGATATTTAGTGGCTGTTTTTTGCATCAACTTAAATTGGAGCCAATCGGGTATGTTGAAATAATGCGTATCGTAAACCGAGCAATTTGTTGGTTTAATATTTTCGATATCGGTTTCAAGAGTTTCAATAAATTGTTCGCGTGTGTTTTCCCAATTGTCCCAATCGCACAAATCGGCATTGCACCGTGCCAGTTGGTAAAAAGCCTGGGTATTGTCGGGTTCAATTTGCAATACACGTTTTAGTTGAGTGGCTGCTTTTTCGTATTTTCTCAACAGCATATTTGAGTTTGCCGCCAACATCATAAGTTGTGTGTTGTCGGGGGCTGTTTCAAGAGTATGATTTGCAAGTGCCACCGCCTTTTGGTGTTTGTTTTGTTGTGCAAAAAGCTGAATTAATTCAAGTATGAGTTCAGTGTCGGAGTTCAAAAATTTGTAGGCTTGCAACAAGGAGTTTTCAGCTTCACGAATGTTCCCTTTTTTGAGTTCAATCAATCCGATGTTTTTGTGAGCTGTACCCATATTGGGATTAAGTGCCAGTGCTTTTTTAAATAACGATATAGCTTCGTCATGCTTGTTGAGCTCGATATACAGTGTGCCTAAATTGTTTAATGCTGCAAGCGATTTGGGGTTTTTCTCCAGCAAACCGGTTAAAGTATTTTCTGATTCACTTAAGCGACCGGTAAGCTTATAAAGTTTAGCAAGTTGTATCGACGTTTTTTGATATGAACTATTTTGGCCGATTGATTGGTGTAACAGCTTTTCGGCTTCATCGAATTGTTTTAAGTAAATAAGTGAAGTTGCAAGCTCGGTTTGAATAATGTGTTTTTGAGGATGAAAAAACAGACATTTTCGCAAGTATGTTTCAGCATCTGAATAGCGTTTTGCAGTGTTGCACATCATCCCCAGCATGGCTAAACAATCGGCTTGTTGAGGGTTTGTTTTTAGTACGTGCAGGCAAGCATCCCATGCTTGAGCATATTGCTTGTTTTTGAAATGGTTAAAGGCAATATTTAATTGCTGATTCATGTTGTTTTTAGTGATGATTGACAAAGATAATAATGTTTTTTATAGCTTGAGTCGTGTGTAATGTGTTCGTTTTTGGGCTGATGTGACTTGTTGATTGCTGGTTTGATAGCATCTCTTCATCCAAATTGCCACCATTTTCTCATCATCTCATTTCAATATTCCATTTTTCCTCGAAAGCAATTGGAAACAATAGAAAACAATAGAAAAAAGCAGTTGCAGATATTTTAGGACAAGTCACAACACTCCATTACCACAAACTTTCCATCTTTCCCCAAACCTTCATCCATACTGTTAAATTTCTTTAAAATGATATTTTGACCTTTTTCAAAATATGTCGATTTTTTATTTTCGTGTCGCCAAAACAAAAAAACACTGGAAATGGATATCAGAATAGAAAACCTGACCAAAACTTATGGTCTGCAAAAAGCTGTTGATTCATTATCGTTTGAGGTGAAAACCGGTGAGATATTAGGGTTTTTGGGCCCTAACGGTGCAGGTAAAACTACCACAATGAAAATTATTACCTGCTATTTAACCGCCGATAGTGGAGATGTAAAAGTAGGAGGTGTTTCGGTAAACGAATCGCCCGAAGAAGTGAAAAAACATATTGGGTATTTGCCCGAGAATAATCCCTTATACTACGAAATGCCGGTAATTGATTACCTGGGGTTTGTAGCACGCTTGCAGGGGGTTGAGCAAAACCGCATACAGGAGCGAATTTCGGAAATGATTCAAACCTGCGGATTAACGGGCGAGCAGCACAAGAAAATTCGCGAACTGTCGAAGGGTTACAAACAGCGGGTTGGCCTGGCACAGGCGCTTATTCACGACCCCGAGGTGCTGATACTTGATGAGCCGACTACCGGTCTCGACCCAAACCAGATTATTGAAATTCGCGAGTTGATTAAAAAAATCGGTAAAGAAAAAACCGTTATCCTGAGTTCGCATATTTTGGCAGAGGTGGAGGCTACCTGCGACCGCATTTTAATTATCAACAAAGGAAAAATTGTAGCCGATGGCACATCGGAACAACTGCGCAAACAGGCACAGGGTAACGAGTTGCTGCATGTAGCCATTGAGGGCGGTACCCGCGACCAGGTATTTACGGCCTTGCAGGGGCTCGAAACCGTAGCTGTGGTTGATTTTGCCAGCGAAAAACTGCCCGTGTTCGAGGTGCAAAGCAAGCCCGATGCGGCATCGGCAAAAGCGATTTTCGACCTTTGCGTGCAAAACGGATGGTATATTAGCGAGCTTACACCGGTTGAAACCAAGCTCGAGGATGTGTTCCGCGAAGTGACCGCCGGATAGTAGTAAACATATAAGCGATAATAAATCATAAAAACATACAATAATGAAGGCAATTTGGATAATAGCCCGTCGCGAGTTGGGCTCTTTTTTCGATTCGTTGTTGGCTTACATAATGATTATAGCCTTTTTGGGCTTTAGTGGATTCTTTACCTGGATAAAAGGCTCCGATATTTTTTATGTAAACCAAGCAAGCCTGCAATCGTTTTTTGGCATTGCATACTGGACCTTGTTCTTTTTTATCCCGGCTCTTACTATGCGCGTAATTGCCGAAGAGCGAAAAACAGGAACCATTGAAATGCTGCTTACCAAGCCCGTATCGGAATGGGCTATTGTAAGTGGCAAGTTTTTAGCTACACTTTTACTTATTATTATTGCCCTGGCACTTACTTTTCCGTATTACATTACGGTGGCATCGCTGGGCAATATCGACCACGGAGCAGTGTGGCTCGGATACCTTGGACTGGTGCTTATGAGCAGTGCCTACATCAGCATTGGAATTTTCACCAGCAGCCTTACCAACAACCAAATAGTGGCTTTCTTGCTGGCCTTGTTAATCGGTATTTTGTTTCATATAATATTCGATGTGCTGGCAAATTCCGTTTCGGTTTCGGCGGGCAATGTGTTTCACTACCTGAGCATGAATACGCACTTTGAGTCGATTAGCCGTGGAGTGCTCGATACCAAAGATTTAGTGTATTTCTTTTCAATTGTGTTTTTGGGACTGCTGG
>JAFGGY010000081.1 GCA_016930365.1 Prolixibacteraceae bacterium
ACTTTTGAAAAATGGAAATATGAGATCTCATTGTCAATGAGTTAAAGTAGAAAATAAACTATTTTCCGGCTTTACCGGACAACAATGTTTGGCTATATATTTCTCTATGTTTCTAAAGCCGAAATATAAAGCTGTATTACAGATAAATAAAGGGTTTTAACATTGAGCCGATGCAATTTCAATAATTTTGCTAATTCGAATAAGTATACCTAAACATACTCTCCCCACGAATTACTCATAGTTTTTAATTAATACTTCATCTATTTGTCCCCGCCCCGAAGCTTTTGAATTTACAAAACGACTAGCCTTCACGTTTGTTATGTTGTAATCTTTGTATAATTCTTTAATGAGTAAAGCCGATGAATTTGAAAGTAAGAATTTAACTCCTCGCTTGTTCAACTTATCGCATGTATCTCTCAACCGGGCTTGATCGTTCGCATTCCATCCGCCCCGAACATAACCTGTAAAATTTGAACTTTCAGAAATTGGGTGATAAGGAGGATCGATATAAACAAAGCTATCCCGATCGGCCTTTTCTAAAACATTCTCGTAATCTTCGCAACTAATGCGGATGTTGCTGTTGTTTAAGAATTTACTTACAGCTTTTAATGTGGGTTCGTTAACAATATTTGGCTTTTTATACCTGCCAAAGGGAACATTAAATTCTCCGGCATTATTAACCCGATATAAGCCATTAAAACATGTTTTATTTAAATAAATCAATCTCGATGCTTTTTGTACAGCAGTTAACGTATTAAAATCATCGGTTCTATCCAGTGCCCTTATTTCGTAAAAATATTCAGCATTATTTTTATGCCTTTTCAAATCTGCGATTAGAGAATCCAAATCGTTTTTAATCACACTATAAACATTGATCAGATCGTTATTGAGATCGTTAATTACAGCATTTACAGGTTGCAGATGAAAAAAGACAGCACCTCCTCCAATAAAAGGTTCGTAGTATTTTAAATTCTTTATGTTTTTGGGTAAATTTTCAACAATAACAGCCATAAGCTGCCTCTTACCACCTACCCATTTCAAAAATGGTGAAACAAGGTTATTCTCTGATATCATTGCCATAAAAAACGTTTTTTGAACCCACTAAGATAGGGGTTTAATTTCGATTTAAGCAATCAGTTTTTTCACGGCAAAAGCAAAAAATTATAATGCCCCTCAATGTTAAAATGAAACAAATACCGCATCGCCAACACTGTTTTCTTTAATAATGGCGTCGGCTTCTCCGGCATAAAACACATCGCCGGTACTGTTTACGGTAATATATACTTTTCGACTAGCAAATACTTCTGAATCGCCGGTTCCGTTCGAAACTACGGTGCATAGCTCCGACAGCAAATCAAATGCTTTATAATCGCCGGTTCCATCGGTGCGGACGTTTTGTTTGTAGCATTCTCCAAACAGTATCACATCGCCCGTACCATCAATGTCAACATTAATATCAGGCGCCGAAACAATAAGGTCAACATCGCCGGTTGAATTGTTCCAAATATTGAGCTCATCGCTAAGAGTAAGGTATTTGTTGCTCCATATTGTTCCGGTGCTGTTGTTCGTTATATCAAGGTAGTCAAGGTTTTCAAAACCATCGATATAAATATCCCCGGTGCTTTCGAGTTTAACCGATTCTAAAAAGGGAGTTACAACAAAAACGGTTAATTCAAAATCGTTGTAACACGCTCCGGCTAAATCGATATTCAGCACACCGCGGCTATTTACCCAAATTTCCACTTCATCAATCATGTTTTCGTGCCCTTCGATGGTAATTTCATACTCGTCGCCCTGAATGATTTCGACATCGAAAACCGATTCAAGTTCAACAGCCGAAAATTCAGAAATCGTAAACGTTTCACTTACAATTTCTCCCTCCCCTGAAATACAGGCTGAATCGTCGATAATGGTAAGAATACATGATTGAAATATAAAAGGTGTAATAATCAATAGTAAATAAAGTTTGTGTTTCATGGCTATTTTATTTATTTGATTTTGCATTATAAAACTGGTTATCGAGTGCATTGCTTTCGCGAATTTCGCCCGAACCTGAAATGGATGCCTCGACAGCTGCAGGGCCTTTGTACGTTACATCGCCCGAACCCATTATTTTTACTTCAAGAAGTTCGGTGGCATGAACATCGCAATCGCCCGAGCCGGCAATTTTCACACTAACATATTCCGAAATAAGCTGGTAGCCTTTGTAGTTACCCGAGCCGGCAATCGTTACTTTCGTTTCTTTTATCTTTTCCTGCCCCGAAACGACAATGTCGCCGCTTCCGTTGATACTGGCTTCGAGCCTGTCGCAACGCACATCGGCAAGTTTAATATCGCCACTACCGGCAATATTCAGGTCAAGAATTTCAGTAGTAATGGGCTTATCGGTAAAAATGCTACCCGACCCCTGGATGCTGAGCAAATCAATTTTAGGAGCAACCAGCTTGAGTTTCATGTCGCCGGCTGTAAAGTTGCTAAACAGGCGGTCGCCAATGCTAAAGCGGATAACAAGTTTATTATTTACCACTTCAACAATAAGCTTATCAAGCGTTTCCTGGTCGGTTTCAATCGAAATACGGGCATCTTCACCCTGTTCGACATATAAATCGGCCGAAACACGCAGCGATATTTCGTCGAAATACGATAGTTTACGGTTGTCGGTAACGGTTTGTGCTTTAATTCCAAACGCAAATGCAGTGAATACGATAAGAAGTATAATTCGTTTCATTTTCCTTTTGTTTTGATTATACTGAATAGGTCGGTTTGAACTTAAAAAAGTTACACCGTCAAATTCAAAATAAACAGACAGGAATTTTTTCAGAGGGTTGCAAGTACAACAAAAAAGAATAAGTTATTATCACTCAATTATGCCTTCGGGGCAGTTCATTTCGAGTGTCGAATTAGCAGCATCGAAAGTAACAAGCAGGTGCTCGTTGTATGGAATTAGAAACTCCCCTTTCTCGCCTTTCACGGTTAAAACAATGTTGCCCGAAAAATCATCAACACCGCTTACTGTACCAATTTTACCATATTTCAAATCGCGAACATGCCAGCCAACGAGGGCTGAAACACCAACTTGTTCGCCTTGAATAGCTAAATTTTTTGTTTCGAAAAAAACCTTGCAGCCTAAATAAGGTTGAACATTTTCTTTGTTGCTCAGAAATCTTAATTCGGCATAAAATACAGGGCTGTCGCGTTCTTCGAGGTATTCAACCGGGAAAGGAACCGGCAAACCGTCAACTTCGAGAAATAAAAATTCGGGTTCTTCATCGGTAAAATGAATCTCATCGTTAAGGTGCAACAATAAGCCACCTTTTACCCCATGCGATTTTTTTACAAAGCCGGCTTCTGTAAGTGTATTCCTGATGTCGCGAATATTTTTTTGTGTCATTTATGTTTTCTTTCTTAACGCAATAGTTCGTTGCTGTTTTTCAATGCACTGACAATGTGTGGTTTATGTTTTGATGATATATTTATTTAAAGTTCAAATATTTAGTATGTTACAAACAAATATATTGTCTCACGTCTAAAATCTCACGATCTATTGCAAACGCAAATATACAAATCCCTTTTGTAAAAGCTTGTTACCAACATTAATTCGGAACAGTACATAATTACCTGAATTTTGTCAATGTCTGTTTTAATAATGTAACTAACTTTCGGGCATTATAAAACACATCGATATGCAGGTATTCAAATTTGGTGGTGCATCGGTAAAAGATGCGAAAAGTGTAAAAAACATGGCTTCGATTGTTGCCGGTTTCGACGACCACATTGTGGTAGTGGTATCGGCCATGGGAAAAATGACCAACGCTTTTGAAGATTTGGTAAAAGACTGGTTTAAAGGCAACAAACAGATGTGGGACAAGCTCAACCTTATCCGCAACTTTCACATGCAATTAATCGACGAGCTTTTTGAAAGCAACGAAGATATTTACCCGATAATCGATTCGCTATTTTTCAAAATTGAAGATCGCTTGAACCGAACACCTTCGCTTGATTTCGATTTTGAATACGACCAACTGGTGAGTTTTGGCGAAATTATTTCAACTACTATCGTCAGTCATTATCTCAACAAGCAGCAAATAAAAAATAAATGGATCGATATCCGCTTTTTACTGCGCACAGACGACTGCTGGCGCGAGGCCGGGGTTGACTGGGAACTATCGTCGAAACTTATTGCCGAAGGATTTTCGTTTACCGATGAGAAAATTTACATTACACAAGGTTTTATCGGGGCTACTCCGTCCGATTTAACCACTACATTGGGGCGCGAAGGCTCGGACTATACCGCCGCCATTATTGGTAACATTCTTAATGCCGAGCGCGTTGTGGTTTGGAAAGATGTACCGGGCATTTTGAATGCAGACCCACAGTATTTCGAAAATCCGAAGAAAATTGCAGCCATGACTTATCGCGAAGCCGTTGAGTTAACATTTTTCGGGGCAAAAGTGATACACCCGAAAACAATAAAACCGCTCGAAAATAAAGGCATTCCGCTGCATGTGCGCTCTTTCATTAAACCCGGAGCAAAAGGCACTATTATAGGCCCCGAGGAAACCGATAAGATAATAAAACAAATCCCGGTTTTCATTGTCAAAACACGCCAGGTACTCATCACCGTTTCTCAACCCGATTTCTCGTTTATGGACGAAGAGAGTATGGCCTGGATTTTTGGTATTTTCAGCGAACTGGGTATGAAAATAAATATGATTCAGCAATCGGCTCTAAACCTGTCAATCTCGACCGACACACCCGAACACGGGATTTTACAGCTTGTTGAACGGTTGGCCGAGAGTTTTGAAGTTCGATACAACGACGGACTGGAACTGATTACGATACGACATTTCACTAACGAAGCCATAGAGCAGGAAATTGGTTCACGTACGGTGTATGTTGAACAAAAATCGAGAAGAACGGCTCGCTTTCTGGTCGTTAAAAAACAGGCAGCTGTTCGTTAGATTTTTATCGAATACGTTAAAAAAACACACGGCTCAGTATAAATCTGAGCCGTGTGTTTTTTTTGTAACGAACAATCGTAGTCGTTCACTAAAATTAGTGTTTTTAATACAAAGAGTCTAATTATCTCAGGTTTCTGAAAGCAAACTCTCTGCTAAAAAATTATTCTTCGCGGTAAATAACAGCGTTAATATTCATCCCTGCACCTACCGAAGTGAATATGATATTATCGCCACTTTTTAGTTCGTGACCATTCATGCGTTTCTTCTTAATTAAGTCGTACATGGTTGGAATGGTTGCAGCCGAAGTGTTACCCAATTCACTGATTGTCATTGGCATAATATCCTTCACATCACCAGTCATTTTGTATAGCTTCATTAATCGCGAACAAATAGCCTCGTCCATTTTTTCGTTGGCCTGGTGTATAAGTACTTTTTTGATATCCGAAAGATGCAGCCCGGCTTTATCAAGGGCGTCTTTTGCAATTCCGGGTACATTTTGCAAAGCATATACATACACCTTGTGCCCCTGCATGCGGATATAACGTCGCGATTGATCGTAATTAGGGTTTAGCGATGGCCCCTGCACCAATAGCTCGGCCCAGTCAACTGCATCGGTACGTTCGGCATGCGAAAGAATTCCGACCGGAGTTTCGCTTTCACGCCCTTCGACAATTACAGCACCGGCACCGTCGGCAAAAATCATAAGATCCCGATCGTACGGATCACCAACTCTCGAGTTTACATCGGCGCCCACTACAAGCCCCCGCTTGTATATACCCGATTTTATAAACGAATTGGCAACAATTAAAGCCTGTACCCAGCCCGGGCATCCGGCTACCACATCAAAAGCTACCATCGAAGGCTTTTTGATATTTAGATGCTGTTTAACGCGAGCTGCAACATTTGGCAATAACATCGTACGATTTGTATCGGCTTCTATGTCGCCAAAATTGTGGCCTACAATAATGAAATCGAGCGAATCGACATCTACATTGCTTTGTTCCAGGGCATCTTTTGCCGCCAGTGCTCCCAAATCGGAAGTCATCTGATCATCGGCAGCCCAACGACGTTCATTTATGTTGGTAATTTCTCTAAATTTCTCGATAATATCTTTATTGGGTTTATCGATAACTTTTTGAGTTTTGGACTCATAAAACTCATGATTTAAAAAATCTTCGTTTTTCAGAACCACTTCGGGGATATAACTTCCCGAACCAATAATAACGGTATATGTTTCTTTACTCATAATGTTTTATCACAAACGATTATTGAATTGTGTTAACTGTAACTCTTCTCCATTGAAAACAGCATACGAAAAATAGTTTATCCATTCACCCAAAATCAGCACGCGCGAGTTGGAGCTGATTTTTTCGTCCATCATTATATGCCGATGACCGAAAATAAAATAGTCAACCGCTTCGGTTTTGATGTAATTTTTAGCAAATGTTACACAGGTTTCGAAATCGGGACCTTTGCTTACTTCGGGTTCGGTTCCTTTAGCTAAACGACTGTGTTTTGCCCATTTATGCCCTATCCAGAATGCAAAATTTGGATGCAGCCTTGAAAACATAAATTGCGCTGTTTTACTGGTAAAAAAACGTTTAAGTAGCAGGTAGCCCTTTTCGTGTGGGTCGAGGCCATCGCCATGCCCCAGGAAAAAACGTTTCCCGTTTATTTGGGTTAAAAGCGGTTCGCGATGCACAATAACGCCTGTTTCGGCAGGCAAATAATCGTAAACCCAAATGTCGTGATTTCCGGTAAAAAAATGAACGGGAATTCCTTTATCGGTTAGCTCGGCAATTTTACCCAGTGTGCGCACAAATCCACGCGGTGCAACTTTACGATATTCGTACCAGAAGTCGAAAATGTCGCCCAGCAAATAAATTGCTGAAGCATCGGCAGCTGCCTGTTCAAGCCATTCAACAAACCACAATTCACGTTGACGGTTGTTGGATAGCGCGGGTGCTCCCAGGTGCACATCTGATATAAAATATGTTTTTTTCTGTTGCAATTAAAAAGCTTCCTTTTTACAAAAACGCGTGCAATTTATGAAAAAACATATAACACAGGCAAAAAATGCACATTCATCGTACAAAGCGTAGTGTTTATGTCGAATATTGTTATTATTAGTTCAAAATTTCGTTAAGCGTTTGGTACAGGGCCGGCCCCTGTAAATTTTTAGCTATAATATTACCCTCAGGGTCGAGCAGGTAGTTCGATGGTATCGAAGTAATATTATAATTACTTGTAGCTACGACACTTCCGTTCATATCTCCAACGTTAGTCCAGTTCAACTTGTCGAGTTCGATAGCACGCAGCCAGGCCTCGCGACTTTCGTCAATACTCACCTGGTATATCTCAAACCCTTTACGATTGAACTGTTGGTAATTTTCAACCAGTACTTCGTTCAAGATACGGCTTCCACGGTCGAGTGCCGACCAAAAATGTACCAGCACATATTTACCCCGAAACGAACTCAGGGCTACATCGTTTCCTTTTACATCGGGCAAAACAATTTCGGGCGAGTTTACTTCGTATTCTTTTACAAGTTCGGTTAATTGGCTCTTTTTTACTTGTTTTACCAGTTGATCTGTTTCGCGGTACAACGATTGTGCATGCCCCGAACCGGGATAGATTGAATACAATGCCGAAGCCACCATTTTAAGCGTTTGCAAATCCTGCAATACATACTCACCATTGTTAAATTTTTGATATACTGCCAACACCGAAGCCATCGAAAACGGATTGTCGTTTACAAACTGTTTTGTGAAGTTTTGCTGGTTAATATAATATTCCTGTATTTCGTTGCGCCAGGCTTTTTCTTTTTCGTTATACTGTGAATTTTTAGGTGTAATCGAAATAAGCGATTGAATAGAATCGATGGCTTTGTTGGTTCTGAATAGGTAGTCGTTTAAATGCTTTACCTTTTCGGAACCCGGTGAACCGCTGATGCTATAATCGGTCGAGAACGATATATTATCGGCTGAGAATTGAATTTGGTCAGTTGAATCGACCAACAAGGTTACAAATTTCCGTTCGTCTAACTTCAACAAAAAGAAGGTCGGCATATCAACACTGCCTTTAAAACGGAAAACACCATTTTTATCAATTTTCGACGAATCGACCAGACTTGTTTTATTAACTTCTAATTTTTCGAGATAGACAACAGAGTTTTGCGCATTTGTAATTTTACCCTCGATTTCGAAGTTATGATCAGAGCACGCGTAAAATGCTGTAAGTACGACAACTAGTATAATAAGTTTCTTCACAGTTCTTATTTTTTAATTTCATGCTAAAATAACAATTAAACAAGAAGCACGTAAACGATGCCCCTAAAATTTATGTTTTTTAACGAATACCAGAATAAGCAATTTACGGTGTGCAACACAAAAACGTATGTCAATAAATGCTACATTTGAAAAGTGTAACTAAAAATTGAAAAAATGTGGCAGAAATTATTTACCGATATCTTTAAAAATAAAGAAGCTATAGTTTTAAGAGATTACCTGGCTCTTGAACGAACGAAATTGGCAAACGAACGAACCTTACTCGCCTATACGCGAACATCGCTATACATGATTTTGGGCGGAATTGCCTTTTTACAACTAAAAGATTTTAATTCCATTTCGTGGCTGGGATACATGACCATCATTTTAAGTATTGTATTTATTTTAATAGGAATATTCCGCTACATTCAAATAAAGAAAAGACTTAAAAAGTATTACAAGCATAGCATCGAACCCAAAACAGATTCGGAAAAAGCACCATGATTGTTTCTTGATAAAACAGATGACTAAAAAAGATAATATTTCAACAATTGACTGATATCTAAAGATATATAAAAACTTAGAGCTGTATTTTTCCAGTCGTTGTTGATTTTATGAACAGGTGTTACACTTTGAGTATATATTACTCCCGCTGCGACATTTTCATAAACCAATCTCATATCAAAATACGCGTTCCATACATTTGAACACAAATCTGACGTAATATTTATGGTCTCCTTTCCATTGTATTTAGGCCAATACCCAGCCCTTGTTAGAAATGAATATTGAGCCCCGACACCGAACCAAAGTTTCTTGTATGGATTTACTCGAACAACAAATGGAATTAAATCGATATACTGGGCATCGTAGTACGACAAGTAAAAAATATCATCATCGCGTTCTTCAACCTCAGTCGCATAGTACTTATTGCGCGTTATGCCGGCTTCTATTTGCAACGGTTTTGCAATTTTATACCCCAATCGTATTGAACCATAAAAGGGGATTCCTCCTCTTGATTTTTCATATTCAACGCCACGTATGCGTTTAAAACCAAAACCACCATAAACATCAACATTAACATTTCGGTATAAGTCTTTGGAGAACAATGATGCACTAAGGAAAACTAAAATATGTAATAAGAGGGTTTTCTTCATAATTCGATGTTTTATACTTTTTATATTTTAAAATTTATTGTCTTATGTCTTTTATCTAATATACTGTTGTTTTGTCTAACATTCTATATTTCTATCCTAACGTTTGCTGTATCGTCAAGTATCAAAATACCATCAGCAGGATGCCCGTCAATAGTAAATCCTTTAATTTTGCGGGTTTTGCCATTCTGAATCAGGGTGTGTATTTGCTTGTCGGTGAGTTTTTTACCATACTGTTCGAACAAAACTTTAAAGTCGCATCCATTTTTGAACTCGCTGCAGCCAAAAGCTCTATTTCCTTTCAAAATAGTTCCTTTTTTACATTTCGGACAGGTCAAAACAAGCGGCTCAGTAGCATTTACCGATTTCTTTTTTGCATCACCCGAAGCCGTTTTGCTGCTTTTCTTTGAATCGGTATCGTTTTGCTCTTCAATAAGAATGGTTTTGTGGCTTTCGCGCTTTACTTCCAACACTAAATCGCGAACCATTTGTTTCATTTCGTCAAGAAACAAGTGTGCATCGTAGTCGCCCTTTTCAATTTTACGAAGCTTATTTTCCCATATACCCGTTAATTCTGCCGACTTCAGCAAATCGTTTTTAATGGTGTGTATCAGCTGAATTCCGGTTAAGGTCGGAACCAGGTTTTTTCGTTCGCGTACAACAAATCGTCGTTTAAACAGGGTTTCGATGATATTAGCTCGAGTTGAAGGCCGGCCAATACCGTTATCTTTCATGGCTTCGCGCAGCTCTTCGTCGTCAACTTGTTTGCCGGCTGTTTCCATAGCCCGCAGCAAAGTGGCCTCAGTATAAAGTTTTGGCGGTTGTGTTTGCTTTTCGAGTAAATCGGGGCTGTGAACCCCGCTTTCGCCTTTTTCGAAAACGGGCATTATTTGCTCCGAGCTATTTTCTTTCTCTTTTTTTGGATACAAAACCCGCCACCCTTCGCTTTCGATTACTTTTCCGGTTGCCTTAAATTCGTGCTGAGCAACTCTTCCCATCACAGTGGTGTTCATCACCATACAGTCGGGGTAAAAAGCAGCAATAAAGCGCCGGGTAATGGTATCGTAAACCCATTTTTCTTCTTTTATAAGTGCCTGGTTCATCATTCCGGTAGGAACAATTGCATGGTGATCGGTAATTTTGCTATCGTCGAAAACCTTTTTACTCTTTTTTATTTTCGCACTCAAAAGCGGAGTCGTAAAGTTGGCATAGGGTTTAAGGTTTTTAAGTATGCCCTCGATTTTAGGATACATATCGGTAGGCAAGAAAGTGGTATCGACCCGTGGATAGGTAACCATTTTCTTTTCGTACAAACTTTGAATATATTTTAATGTTTCGTCGGCACTGTAGCTGAATTTTTTATTGCATTCGACTTGTAACGAAGTAAGGTCGAACAGCTTAGGCGGTGCTTCCCGGCCTTTCTTTTTTTCGAACGAAACTATTTTGAAAGCTTCGGTTTTTATCTCATCGATTACTTTTGATGCTTCCTCAACACTCGAAAAACGACCTTTGGTTGAGTTAAAAATAACATCGCGGTAGCTTGTTTTAATTTCCCAAAAAGTTTCCGACACAAAGTTCTGAATCTCTTCGTATCGGTTAACTATTAGTGCCAGGGTTGGTGTTTGTACCCTCCCGATGGAAAGCACTCCTTTGCCATTGGCATATTTCAAAGTATATAAGCGGCTGGCATTCATCCCCAGCAACCAATCGCCTATGGCACGGGCATTTCCGGCAGCATACAAGCGGTTAAAATCGTCGCCGTTTTTCAACTTTTCAAAGCCCTCTTTAATGGCTTCGTCGGTCATCGACGAAATCCAAAGGCGCTTGATTGGTTTTTCGCATTGAGCTTTTAAAATAACCCAGCGTTGAATCAGTTCACCTTCGATACCGGCATCACCACAGTTTATAACTTCGTCGCAACTATCGAGCAGGGTTTTAATGGTATTGAACTGTTTTTCGATGCCGTTTCCGTCAATCAGTTTTATGCCAAATCGGGTCGGTATCATCGGTAGCATATTCATACGCCAGGGTTTCCACTGGGGGCTATAGTCGTCGGGGGTTTTCAAGGTACACAAGTGGCCGAAAGTCCAGGTTACCTGGTAGCCGTTTCCCTCGAAATATCCGTCTCTTCGGCTATTGGCTTTCAAAATACGGGCAATTTCGCGTGCCACACTGGGCTTTTCGGCAATACATACTTTCACAAGAATAAAATTAGGTTAAACATTTGTATTTCAAATTAACATATTGAATGAAACAAGTTGTGATTATCAATGATCGTGGAACTCGCACGTGTTTATTAGCTACGCTGATTCATCCCCTTTTGTGATTGTCCTAATCCCCGACTTGTAGGGCCAGGCTATGCTCGTTTCATTTCTTTGATGTCAGATTATTAGATTTCAGACTTGATAATGGGTAGCAATGCTACAGTTTGGTGTAGCGAAAGTAATGAAAATAGAGTGTTATTCAGAATGAAACGAGCATTAAGTTCTGTATCAATTTTATACAGGAAGAAAGCTTGCCTTAGGAATAGGGAATTGAATTTACACTTTCGATACGTAAATCGATGATGCTATTTTTTCAGTCTCCCGGTTAAAAGCACTTCGTCGCCTCTATTTGGCATAGGCGAACTATTCAGGTTGTAAATAAAAATTCCAGATCAGACAATGTCGGCATCTTGCAAAAAATATCCTTCACCGGTTTTGGATGCAGTAACAATGCATTTCTCATTACTTCTTCCTACCATCGGTGAGCTGTCTTGTTGCCCCGATACATCAGCAATGGGACGAATGCTGGCACACACTTACATTGCTAGTATAATCCACAAAAAAACAACGATAAACACATAATAACTTTGTATTTATTGAACGATTACTTTCTGAAAATAATCAGATTCAGCACCTGCCAGTTTAAGCATGTACATACCCGGAACAGGACCTATTGAGAAACTTTTATCCGAAACCGGCAATGAAAATACTTTAACCAGGCTGCCTGTAGAATTATAAACCTCAATCTGCCTTATATTTTCGTCATGGTCGATGGTAAAAATACCGGTTTGCGATGGATTAGGGTAAATACGAATCGGGCTGTTCTCGAAAGCTTTTGCTGAACTTATCAACGACTGAAATTCTATTTCCTGGTTTTGTATGGCGTTACCCATTTGGTCAGTAACCCCATTCACGGTTAAGGTATGAGTGCCAACCGACATGCCGGATACGTTTAGAATAACGGTTGTACCTTCGGGATAGCGATAAACCGATAAAACCGTAATGCCGCTGCTGAAAACATAGTTGTCAATTTGCTCGGCAGTACTTTGATCAACCCTTTCGCTAAAATCGACGGTAATCCAGTCTTTATCAAGTATTGTTACGGAAATTACCTCGGGTGCTATGGTATCGTTTCCTTGAGTGAAATCGTTTATGCTGCGCACCAGTATTTGGTAATCGTTGTTGTACTGGCTGACTACTCCGGTTACGTCAACCACCCCATACGGAATGGTTTTACCCACCAAACGCGATCCGTATCTCGAGAAAACCGTTATGTTTCCGGTTTCATCGCTAAAACTGTACGATGCATTATCGTCGGGAACAACTTCGCCGGCATCGGCAAACGATACATTTTTAATCGTAACCAACATCCCTTCGTAATCTTCGCCAACTTCATCAACTTTAAGGACTTTTGCTTCGTAAGGATTATTGGATTTCATATTGCAGAAGTAACTGATATTCTTTAATTCGGTCAAACCGCTGTATTCAACAACTTCGCCTTCAATAATTACACTGTCGCCTACGTATCCGGTTTGGTTAGAACCAAAAACACACAAGCCGGAGTATTTGCCGCTCCCATTTTGTATGTAAACCGAATTATCGAGGTTAGCAACTACACGCCCACCAACTATTACTTTTTGTCCCAGCTTGGGGCTTTCGTTTGAAACGCCCTGTACATCGGCTATCGATGTTAGTTGCGAGGCTTCGATAGTACGAGGCAGATAAATTGATGAATGTCTTACATATTCATCCCCACTAACAATTGCAACCAGCTTGACATAAACCAATTTATCTTGTCCAAACTCCGTAAAATCAAGTTCTACAGACTGCTCCGTAATATTCTTATCGAGTTCAATGATTTCATCCTCGCTGTTGTATGTTTCACCAAGAGCAACAAAAAGCTCATCAATCTCAACATCTGCTACAAGCTGAAAAGTTAATTGTGCATTTTCTCCCACAACAGGTATTTCGGGGCTTAATGATAAATTTTCGAACTGTACACTAGCCAGTTCAGCATCGTTCCATATCAGGTCAACCAATTCGGGGTTATCGACAAAAGGATTTCGGTTTTGCTGAATGTAAAACAAACGTTCGTTTCTTCGGCGTTCGAAATCGGTAGGCGGAAATTGACGGTTCCATTCGAGTAGTGCTGCCAGATCGCCATGTTTAGGCATGGGGTAAGTGTTAAGGCCATCTACAACTTCGAGGTCGATTTCACCATTTGTTCCTTCGTAGCGTGTAGCCATGTAAAACAAAATACGTGCGACCTGACCTTTAGTTGCATCGCCGGGCTCCCAAGTTGTTGAATTATACCAACAATCGGTTGCCTCGGGATGTTGCGTTCCGTTGGGCTGAACAACACCAAAATCTTTATTGCTGCGATCCATGTTCACCGAAGCATCGGCCGGACGCAGGTTAAAGGCATCGCCGTCCATTGGGCGTTTATCTGAAAAATCGCCATGCGACTTTGCCCAAACGTGTTCCCTGTTTATATAATTACCTCCAGTACCATATGAGTCGGCACTTTGAGAACGTTGGGTGTAAAACAAAATTACATTATCTTCGTTTTCAGGGTCTGCATCCGAATAATTTATCAAGTAACTTGCCTGACTGTACGAAAAATCGACATGATCATTAATGATTTCGTGCAATTCTGTTTTTAAAGCTTCGCCTTTAAGCCCCGATATTCCGTTGTAATAGGCAGGTGGCTGTGCAAGAGCTACAACCGAAACAATCAAAAACAAGGGAATTAATGTAAGTATTTTCATTAGAAAAACATTTTTAAACTGAAATTATACGTACGGCCAAGGCCAAAAAATACACCAGCTGATTTAGCATCAAAATCTGTGTAATTAACATCAATATAACCAGAATTATTTTCAGCCCTCACAATACGTTTTTTATCGAGCACATTTAACATATTTGCCCGAAGCTGGAAACGCTGATCGAATAGTTCAAAACGATATCCGGCATGAAAATCGAAAATCATGTAAGGGGGTATTCTCCACGAATCGCGGGCATTACCATGCTCGCCGGTTTCTTCGTTGTACCATTCGTACGAATCTGGTGTTCCATCAAGCGAAATAGGATCAAATTCGGCATAATAATCGGCAAAATAGGTTACTCGAGGTTTGAAATACAAACCATCGAAGGGTTCCCATCGAATCTCTCCTGCTATTTGTGTTTGCGCCGAGTTGCCCACATGCACACCAGTTGCATCAAAAAATTCAGTAGTAAGTAAATTTTGATTGTCATCATAAATTCTCACTGAATCAGATGAATTCCAACGCCAATCGCCTACTGAAATTAAGCCCTGAATATCTATCTGTTCATTTACCTTAAAAATGAAATCCAGTTCCACTCCTTTATGAAGCGCATCCATTCCTTTAATGTTTAGAGAGAATTCCTCATACTCACCAGGACTTGTTTCAACACTTTTTTTTGTTGCACTATCCATTGGCTTGTTTTCCCATATCGTATAATAGGCATTCAAATTGGCCGAGAAGATGGTGCTGTTGTATGAATAACCCAGTTCAAAGGCTTTTACAATTTCATTGTCGAAATTATAGAAAAGAACATTATCGTAACTAAAAACATTGTTGAAACGTGGTGCCTTGCTAAGGTATCCAAGATTTGCAAAGGCATTCATCCGTTTGGTAAAGTTGTAATTGGCACCTCCTTTTGCGGTATAACCAGGAAACCATTTCCAATCGGTAAATTCAACCAGATTTCCATCGATTGTCTCGTAGTTAAAGTCATCGCGTTGTTCAACATCAGATGTTTTTCGCATTAAAATGTAATCGGCACGTTGGTAACCCGAATTCGAAACAGTCAGGTTAATAAATGAGCTGAGGATATCGTTGTTGTATTCCCATTGGCCAAACAAACCGCCCCAGCGAACAAAGCCATCGTTATGGTAATTGTTTTTGTCGCCTTCTTTTAGCATGTATTTTGATTTGGTGGCATCGTCCCAGTCGGTGATGTAGTCGAAAACCGCATAGTCGGCACCCATCAGGTCGTAAACTTCCTCGTAATGAATACCCCGATAGCTTCTCAAGTCGATACCACCCGAAAAAGTATTCAGGTCGTTTATTTCATAATTTAGTGTTGAAAGCAAACCAAACCAGCGGTGTGAATTCACCCGACGAATCATATAATTGGAGGCAGCATGCAGTTGGTCATCAAAAGCCAGGTTGATTGATCCATCTGAAATATTTTTGTCGTAAAACGTCTGGAAATTCATTTGTCTGGTTTCTTCATTTGTGCTCGGAGTTGATTTGGCTCTAACTCCACCACCGTTACCGATTGACAAATAAGCAATGTTCGAAATAAAAAGATGCTCGTTTACATTCCACGAATCCTTCAGGGTAAATTGTGGTTTATGGTATTCGTTTACACGTTCGGAGAAAGGTTTTGATTCGGCGTTTGGATTATCTTTGGTTCGCGCCAGGTAACCCCAATGCTGATTGTAGCGAATCCCCATGGGGGTTGCAGCTTCAATATCTTCTTCGGGAACACCAAGTTCGCGTGCCACTTGAGCATCATAATTTTGAATGGATAACATATACGAACGTTGTGCATGCGATTGTGGTGCGCCATAACCGGACAGCGAAAGCGTATGATTACCCAGACGCTTATCCACTTTAAAATAGTAGAAAAAACCCTTGGTCCAGGTTTGATCAACCCAGCCATTGCCCTGCTTATACGAACCAGCTACCGAAAAGCCCCAACCGTTACCTATTTCACCCGAAGTATAGCCAATATCGGTACGCGTATATCCATCGGAGCCCAACTCTTGTTTAATGCTTCCGCCTTTGCGGCTATCCATGCCTTTGGTGATAATATTAATGGTACCACCCACCGAGGGAAGAGCAAGTTTGGAAGCACCTAATCCACGCTGTACCTGTATCGATCGGGTTACAGCATCGAGACCAAACCAGTTCGACCAATATACATGGCCTGTTTCCATGTCGTTCACCGGAACACCATCGAGCAATACGCCAACATTACGCGAGCTAAACCCCCTGATAGTTACTTGTGCATCGCCATCGCCACCACCTTCGGTTGTAGCGTAAACACCAGGCGTTGAGTTAAGCACCATAGGGATGTCCTGGGCCGCAATTACTTCCTGAAGTTTTTCGGGGGTTAAGGTCGAAAACGCAACCGGCGTTTCACGCGAACGAGCTACGTCGGCAACCACCTTCACTTCATCAATAAGCAATTGACTTTCAAGTACAAAATTGACCTTTATGTCGTTATTGTTCACTGAGACCTCGCGGGTTTGATTATCGTAACCTACATACGACACCAATAGTGTATATGATCCATTTTCAAGCGATAACGAATACTCACCGTTGATATCGGTTGCCGTTCCTACCGATGTACCTTCAATAAGAATATTTGCACCAATTAATGTCTCACCACTTTGCGCATCGGTAACCACACCACTAATAGTGTTTTGCCCAATTCCGGACAACGAAATGGAGGCAAACAGGGTAATTAATAGAAATCGTATCATCTTGCAGAAGTTATTTAAGAAAAAAATAGGTCTCCGTTTTTCGAAAACCTATTTTATGATTGATTTTGAATGTTAATTTCGGATTATTCGTTTGTTATCGGTACTTCGATCGGAATATTCAATCCGAATCAGGTAAACACCTTTTTTTAGACTTGAAGCATCAACCTGAACCAGGTTTTTGTTATCAACAAACGATGCAAAACTCTCTTGCCCTAGAATATTTACTATAGAAACTTTGCGAATCGATTTTGTAGCGCTGATGCTTAATAATCCACCTGATATCGGATTTGGGAAAATTCGTAAGTCATTCATAGAATACTCCTCAAAACCCGATTGTTCGTCGTTGGTTAATACAGCCATTACCTTTACAGCCTCCGATTCAGAAAAACCATCGGTTACAGTAACATCAATAAATAATGTATCCCATTCGCTTTCGATAAGTGAAGCCGCATCAACAAGAACTATCTCACCGGTTTCGCGATTCATTTCAAATGGTGTACGGCGTACATCTTCGCTGTCGTAAATGAAATTACCAGAATTGATGTAAAAACGAAGATCGTCGTTTTCAGCATCATTGGCAGCAACAGTACCCAAAACGGTTTCGTTTGCTGCCTGTTTCCAAATTTTAAATGTAAACTCATCTGCTGTAAATACCGGTGTAGCATTTTCAGGTGCAGCATCGCTTTTGTGCCAGCCTAAATTTGTAAAGGTATTTGCCGATAACGAATCCCATTGTTCAAGGGGGTTAAACATTGATGGGTTTTCTTTAACCCCTTCGACTATCGATGCTTTACGATATAAAGTATGGTCGGCTGTTATTCCAATGCCTGCGCCTGTAAAATATGGAGAAGTATCTGTCCAACAGCGGGCACCTCTGTCGGAACCCGGTAAAGCTGCGTCTGCAGGTCGGGGTGCTCCCCAACGACCGAATAAATCAACGAGTGATCCATCCAATTTCTCAAGAGCAACAGCATCGTCACCATTATGGTAAAGTGTATTGCTTATATTATAATTTGGACATAGAAAAACATCAGCACGCTCTTGAAGTTGATCCCAAACCGGAGCTTCCTGATCTGTCCCGTTCGGATCGCGTTTATCGAGCACACAAACGTATGCCTTATAAGATTCCAGACTTACATCTGGCAATACAATTTTCCAATCATTTTCGGCAGGTGGAATATCTTCTCCGTTGGCATAACGCACCAACTGATAATCGGCAAGATTAATAGCTTCAGACGTAGGATTGTAAATTTCAATCGCTTTGTTGTTCGACCATCCTTCAACATATTCCGAAATAATTAGGTCGGATTGTGCTTTTAACAGCAAAGTTGCCATTAGGCCAATAATTAAAAGTAGAGTTTTATTCATAATTGTTTCTTTTAGTCTTTGAAATGTTTTTCAAAATTAGAATTAATCTTTTAAAAAAAGGCTGCTTTTTCTCATTTTCCAAACTTTAACTTTTGATTTAGATTAGCTTAACAATAAGAAAAAACAAACTTCGATTTTATTACAAATAAGATACCAAACCTACATCAACTCGTATAAAGCTTTGATTACGTTTTCGGCACCACGGGCTACAATGCTTATCGAGGCATCGTTCATGTAGCAGGGCGAGGTAACTATTTTGTTTTCGCTGTCAACCACAATGTCCGAACCGTCGGTATTGCGGTGTATGGCACCCATACTTTCAAGGGCAACGGCAGTGTCCTCATCAGATCCGATGGTTAGCTGCCCTTTACCCAGCACCCCGGCAATCAACACAGGCGATATACATAAGGCGCCTATAGGCAAACCGGCTTTATGCGAGCGTTCTATTGCCTGCTCAACCACCGGGTTTACTAGGCAATCGGCTCCGTCAACAGCAAAAGTACATAGGTTTTTAGCTACTCCAAAGCCACCTGGAAACATTTTCGCATCAAATTCGTCGGGCTGATATTCGGCTAATTTTTTAATGTTTCCGCGCGCTATACGTGCCGACTCGACCAGCACGTTGCGCGTTTCGTCCATTTCTTCGCCGGTTAAATGATTGATAACATGATACTGGTTTATATCGGGCGAAAAACACTGGTATACACCACCCACTTTATCGATTGCAAGCATAACCGATACAGCCTCGTGAATTTCAGCGCCATCGTAAACACCACAACCCGATAGCACTACAGCAAATCGCTTCTTCTTATTCATAGTTATAATATGTAATAATAATTGTTCCTTTCCATGTTTCAATAGTGCATTGCTGCTTCTTAAGTCATTGACTATGAGCCGTTTGAGCTTTGATAGTTTAACCATCTAAATTGCTGATATTTAATTTTTTACATACAAAGTCTAATGGCTCATGTCAAAAAATCTAACGTACTATTGATGTTCAAAACTAACTAAAAAACACACAAGCTGCAACCAAAAAAAGATGTTTAAGATGCAAAATGAAAACCGATGCTGTTTAGCATTTTACAGGATGATGCGAATTGCTTTTACAAAAAAATGATATATTTGCCGTTCAGTAAAAAAGCTTGAAAAAGAATTTCTAAAATTTAAAACAATGCAGAATAAAGGAGCTGTAAGGCTATTTGCAATATTGCTGGCCTTAGTATGTGTTTACCAGCTATCGTTTACCTTAGTTTCGCAAAAGGTAAAAAAAGATGCGGCTGAGTATGCCCAGGGTGATGTTTCAAAAGAAACGCATTACCTTGATTCAATATCGGGTGAAACGGTGTACAACCTGGGCATCCGAAAATACGATTATAAAGAAGTACAAGCCCGCGAAATTAACCTGGGGCTCGACCTCCGGGGCGGGATGAACGTAACCCTCGAGGTTTCGGTTTACGATTTGGTACGTTCGCTTTCGAACAACAGTACCGATTCAACATTTAACGCTGCCCTAAAACTGGCTCAGCAACGACAAAAAGACAGCCAGGAAGGTTTTATCAACCTGTTTGGACAGGCTTTTAACGAAATTGACCCAAACGCAAAATTGGCAGCTAATTTCTTAACGCCCGAACTGAAAGAGCGCATCAACTTTAATTCGAGCAATGCAGAGGTTCTCGAAGTGATTAAAGAGGAAGCTGATGCGGCTATCGATAACACATTCAACATCTTACGTACACGTATCGACCGTTTTGGTGTGGCTCAGCCCAACATCCAGAAACTGTCTCAACGTGGTCGTATTTTGGTTGAGCTTCCCGGTATTAAAGACAAAGACCGTGTTCGGAACCTGCTGCAAAGTACAGCTTCGCTAGAGTTTTGGGAAACTTACGAAAACCAGGAAGTGTATTCTTACCTGCTTGAGGTAAACGAATTTATTAAAGAAATTGAAAGCGCTAACGACAAAAGCGAAGAAGTTGCTGAAACTGCCAATGAGCAAGTTGAAGAAGCTGCCAACGAACAATCGGATGAAATTGCCGACGAACAAACCGAAGGCGAGGAAGATGAGCTTTCGCTGCTCGACGAACTTGCTTCGACCGAAGGCGATAGCACCGGTCTGAACCAGAATGCCGACATGGCTCGCGATTTCCCATTGTTCTCGGTCTTAACACCAAATGTTAACAACCAGGGACAATTATTCCAAGGACCGGTAATTGGTTTTGCTCATCAAAAAGACACATCGAAGGTAAACAGCTACTTAAACATGCCACGTGTGCGCACCATGCTGCCCCGCGACATGATTTTTAGATGGACTATAGAACCTTTCGACGAAGCAGGAAACTATTATCAGCTGGTTGCATTGAAAATAACTACCCGCGATGGAAGTGCTCCGCTCGATGGCGCTGTTGTTACCGACGCCCGCCAGGATTTTGGACAAACTCAGGCCTCGGCCGAGGTTACCATGAACATGAACAGCGAAGGTGCTAAAACCTGGGCTCGAATGACCAAAAACAATATAGGCAAATCGATTGCCATTTTGCTCGACGATTATGTGGTTTCATTCCCAACGGTACAAACCGAAATAACCGGCGGACGTTCACAAATCACCGGAAACTTTACCGTTGAAGAGGCAAAAGACCTTGCCAACATGTTGAAATCGGGTAAAATGCCTGCTAAAGTAAACATTGTTGAAGAATACGTGGTTGGTCCTTCGCTGGGCGAACAATCCATCAAATCGGGTTTGTGGTCGTTCGTTATTGCCTTTATCGTTGTACTGCTGTACATGTTATTCTTTTACAGCTACCATGCCGGTGCTGTTGCCAACGTGGCACTTATTGCCAACCTGTTTTTTATCATCGGTGTACTCGCGTCGTTTGGTGCCGTACTTACTTTGCCGGGTATTGCCGGTATTGTACTAACCATTGGTATGTCGGTTGATGCCAACGTGCTTATTTACGAACGGATACAAGAAGAACGAAGAGCCGGCAAAGGTGTAAAACTGGCCATTGCCGACGGTTATAAAAATGCCCTTTCGGCTATTATCGACGGTCAGGTAACAACCCTGTTAACCGGTGTGGTACTTTATTTCTTCGGATCAGGCCCTATCAAAGGTTTTGCCACAACACTGATTATTGGTATTGCCACTTCGTTGTTCAGTGCTATTTTCATTACCCGTTTGGTGTTTGAACAATTTTTGGGTCGCGATAAGGTAATTAAGTTTACCACCAAAGCCACTTCGGAATGGTTGCAACATACCAACATTAAATTCCTCGAAAAGCGTAAAATTGCCTACGTTATTTCAGGTATTGCCATCATCATTTCTATCGCATCGATTTCGATTAAAGGCCTTAACTATGGTATCGACTTTAAAGGTGGACGTACCTACGTGGTTGCTTTCGATCAGGATGTAAACGTTGCAGATGTAAGCAGTGCGCTATCCGATGGTTTTGGCACATCTCCCGAAGTGAAAACTTTTGGATCGGACAACCAGGTGCGTATTACTACCAACTATTTAATTGATGACAACAGCGAGTCTGTTGATAACCAGGTTGAGGATATTCTTTACCAGGGACTTACTTCTTTCTTAGGTGGCGATGTTGACCGCGACGAATTTACCGAAAATTATATCCAAAGTTCGACGAAAATCGGGCCGACCATTTCCGACGATATCAAGAATACAGCCATGATAGCCCTGGCGCTTTCATTACTGGTTATCTTCTTGTACGTGTTTATCCGTTTCCGCAACTGGCAATACGGAGCTGGCGCTATTGCAGCCCTGGCACACGACTCAATCATCGTTCTGGGTATATTCTCAATCTTCAGTGGTATATTGCCATTCTCACTCGAAATTGACCAGGCATTTATTGCGGCTATTCTTACCGTACTGGGTTATTCAATTAACGACACCGTGGTGGTGTTCGACCGTATTCGCGAGTATGTTGGTTTATATCCAAAACGCCGGTTGGAAGAAAACAACGACAACGCAATTAACAGCACCTTGCGCCGTACCTTTAGTACTTCGCTTTCAACCTTTGTAGTACTGTTATCCATCTTCATTTTTGGTGGCGAAACCATCAGGGGCTTTGTATTCGCCTTAATGGTTGGAGTTGTTGTAGGTACCTACTCATCGTTGTTTGTTGCTACTCCTGTTGCATACGATTTCCGTAACAAAGTGGTGAAAAAAATTACTTCGAAGTAGTAAATTCACCAATTACTTATAAACATTAAAAAAGGGGCGTTTTATAACGTCCCTTTTTATTTGTAAAGCCCATAATTCGCAAGTTATATTTTATTTTGCACCAATTTAAATACAGAACAATTACCGAATACAATCAATAAACAACATTATACGACCATGGAAATCACAGGCCAACTGTTAAAAATGCGCACAGAATATGCCAACCCGGTTAAATACTTTATTCCGGTAGGCCAACACGAGGTTTATGCAAACGAATTACTGGGTACGAAACTAAGCCTGGAGTTTACCGGCACAATAAACTGCATAAAGTGTGGAGCCAAAACAGCTAAATCGTTTAACCAGGGCTTTTGCTACAACTGTTTCAAAACAGCACCCGAGAACGATCCCAGCGTCATCAACCCCGAGTTGTCGAAATCGCAATTTGGCATAGCCCGCGATATGGAATGGGCCGAAAAACACGACCTTATCGGCCATTACGTTTATTTGTCGCTAACCAGCAATTTAAAAGTTGGCGTAACACGCCACACTCAAATTCCAACCCGCTGGATCGACCAGGGAGCATCAGCCGCCATTAAACTGGCCTACACCCCCAACCGCCATATTGCCGGCATTATCGAATCGTTTCTGAAAAAACACGTTGCCGATAAAACCAACTGGCGAAGTATGCTACAAGACCATGTTGAAACCGGAATCGACCTAATTCGTGAAAAAGAACGGCTAATAGCTTTGTTGCATCCCGAACTGCAAAAATATGCCGAACTCGATAATGACATAACTCAAGTAAAATATCCCGGAGAATTCATACCTTCAAAAATTGCGTCGCTTAGTTTCGACAAACAAAGCATAATAAGCGGAAAACTGATGCGGATAAAAGGCCAATACCTTATTTTTGAGAACAACAACGTACTTAATATACGGAAACATGCAGGCTATTCGATAATGTTTCGGGCCGAATGAATTTTTAGAGCACATTTTTTTTAAATTTGGAAACAAAATTTTCGAAAAATTACAATATCACTAGAAATGGAAAATCTCGATTGGAAAAATTTAGGATTTGGATACGCTGATACCAATTGCAACGTAAGGTGTTACTACCGCGATGGCAAATGGGGCGAACTCGAAGTGTCCGAATCGAACGAAATCACCATGCACATGGCTGCTACCTGCCTGCACTACGGTCAGGAAGCTTTTGAAGGCCTTAAAGCCTATCGCGGAAAAGATGGCAAGATAAGGGTATTTCGTATTGAAGAAAATGCAAGAAGAATGCAGGCCTCGGCACGCGGCATACTGATGCCCGAGCTTCCCGTTGAAAAATTCAAAGAAGCTGTATTTAAAGCCATAAAGTTAAACCAGGAATATGTTCCACCCTTTGGCTCGGGAGCTACATTATACATACGCCCCTTACTAATTGGTGTTGGCCCTCAAATTGGTGTTAAACCCGCTACCGAATACCTCTTTGTGGTATTTGTAATGCCTGTAGGCCCGTACTTTAAAGAAGGTTTTAAACCAACCGACTACGTAATTTACCGCGAATACGACCGCGCCGCACCACTTGGCACCGGCACCATAAAAGTAGGCGGAAACTATGCTGCCAGCCTCAAAGCCGGCGTACGCGCCCACAACGAAGGATACTCGGCTGTACTATACCTCGACGCCCGCGAGAAAAAATACCTCGACGAATGCGGACCGGCCAACTTTTTTGGCATTAAGGGAAACAGCTATGTTACACCAAAATCGGAGTCGATTCTTCCATCGATTACCAACAAAAGCCTGCGCCAACTGGCTCAAGATATGGGCATGACCGTTGAAGAACGCCGAATTCCCGTTGAAGAACTGGCCGATTTTAGCGAAGCCGGTGCCTGTGGTACAGCTGCTGTTATTTCGCCCGTACGCAGTGTGTACGATGCCGATAAAGATATTCGCTACACCTACGGCGACGAGCCCGGCGAGGTAAGCCAGAAACTATACAACAAACTTATCAACATCCAATGCGGTTGCGAAAACGACCCATACGGCTGGGTTAGCATTGTTGAATAATCACAAAATATATACGAACATAAGAAAGGCAGCAGTAATTTTGTTGCCTTTCTTATGATTAAAATAACCCCAAAAAATACGTATCTTTGATTTTGATGTCTCACTTTTATACTTAAATATATGAAACGGATAGGTTCTCTTTTTACCTTATTGATACTTTCGGTAGTGCTGTTGGTTTCGTGCGACGAAATGGACGATAGCGCCTTCGACGATGCCCTGCTAATTGGAAAATGGCAATCGGGCACCTTGTTTTATACCTACGAGTACGACGGAAGTGGGGCTACCTGGGACGAAGGCGACGATGTACACGAAGACGAAGCACAACGCTTTACCTGGACCCTGGTAAATGCCGAGCTAACCCAGATTCACATTTTCGAATCGAGCGAAAGCACCGTTACCAAAGTATATACGCTTAACACCTTAACCGAAACAAACCTTCAATACGAAGATGTTTTTGGCAAACAATTCTCCTTTACAAAAGTTACTACATCTCCATAAAACCGGCTTATGTGGCGAACGGTTAAAATAGTTATCGTAGCATTAACTTCGTTGCTTGTTCTTATTTTACTGGCAGCAAGCCTCGCTCTTTGGCTAATTTTTACACCTCAACGGCTAACCCCCATTGTTCAAAACCAAGCCGATAAGTATCTGAGTTGCCAAAGCCACTTCGGCAATGTTGAACTGACTTTTTTCAGAACTTTCCCTCAACTGGGGTTGAAAATTTCAGATTGTACCTTACAAAATCCAATGCCCGGTGCTTCGACCGATACCCTTTTAAGTGCACAACAAATGCTGCTTACAGTCGATGTCAATGCCTGGCGACAAAAGCGCGAAATAAGAATAAACGAGCTAAGCCTTGCACATGCTTCAATCAATGTATTTGCCGATTCGCTCGGAAATGCCAACTATCTTATTTATAATTCATCAGCCAATACCACCACTGTCAACGATACCACTTCCGAACAGGCATCTACCCCACCTCTTACCATCGATAACATCGACATTAAAAACACAAACATTGCATACATCAACCAGTCATCAAAGTTAGATGCACGGGTGCAGAGTCTTGATGCAAACCTAAGCGCAACAATGGAGCAAAATACGATTCGCAGCGCAGTGCATATTCATAAAAGTTTCGTTTCGCTGGCTCAAAACTGCGAAAACTACCTGGATAATACCCCGATCGAATTTCAGATGCTGTCGGATATTGCACTCGACAAACAGCAAATACTTATCGACAACCTGCAGGCTGTTATCGATGTACTCGATATGCAGCTAAGTGGCTCGCTAAGCTACCAGGCCGACAGCAGCTCGTTGTATATGAATCTTTCGTTCGTGCTAAACGAAACGCCTGTTGCACCCCTACTAAAGCTTGTACCTCCATCGCTCCAGCACTATACTAAAAGCATCGATGCCGATGGGCTGCTTGCTTCGGCTGGAAGTATTACCGGGCAATTCAACCCAAACGAAATGCCCACGGTTGACCTCAGTATTGACCTCGAAAACGGAACGCTGACCTACCACGACTTTCCACTTCAACTACACGATATTTTTGGTCGGGTAACGTTCAAATCCGACTTGCGCACCGATGCCTCAACCATATTGAATATCGATCATTTTGAAGCAAAAACACCGCTTTCTGAAATCAGCACTTCGGGCACGGTTACGCAACTTTTTTCCGACATGCACCTCATGCTGAACACACAAGCTAAACTCACCCTCGAAGAGTTTAAACCATTTATTCCCGATAGCCTGAAGACCGAAGTAAACGGAAAAGCCGAAGCCCAAATCGAATCGCAGTTTACCCTGTCGCAACTTAAAAATACCGATCTCGAAAAAATGAAGCTTTCCGCTTACATTACCCTAAGCCATTTCGATGCGGTGTACGACAGCCTGGCTCTGGCAAGCAGCCACTCAAACATTCATTTTGCCTTACCCAACCCCAACCGGCAAACCGAAAACACCGGTTTTGCAGTGCTTAGCATAACATCAGCCGATTTATCGGCCAGCATGATTGATAAATTCGAGGGGCAAATGCAAAACTCCGTCGTACGGGTTGAAATATCCGACTTTAGAGACACAACGCGCTTACCCGATGTGCTTTGCTCGTTTCGTATCGACTCGCTAACCGGAAGTACCGATACCCTTGGTATTGCCCTGGCACATCCCCTGGGGCAATTCAAACTGAACCCGATGCCCTACAATACCGAAATTGCAGACATCGAACTCAGGCTTAGCACGGCTTCAACAAGTGGAAACATGGGGAAAACCCTCGCTCGTCTGGCTTCCATGGAGCTTGAAACAAAACTGGAATATTCGAGTCGCGAAAAAGAAATTTGGGAGCAATGGCAAGCCCGGGGTTCATTTCATCTCGAACAGGCAGAACTTTGGTCCGAAGGGTTGGACTGGCCTGTTGAAATACCGTCGATAAAACTGAATTTCGAACCCGAAGCCTTAGCCATTGAAGAAAGCCGGTTTATACTCGACGAGTCTGATTTTCAACTATCGGGAGAACTGAATAATATCAGCTCGTATTTTCGCAACGATTCGATTTTACGAGGAAACTTCGATTTTACGTCGGAAACGACTAATGTTAGCCAGCTAATGAACTTAACCAGCGGCATTGGATACAACGACGAGGAAACCGACACACAAGCGGCCGACACAACAAGTACCGGGCCTTATATGGTTCCCAAAGGCATCGACATCGCCTTAAATACCCGGGTTGAAAACGCGTCGTTTGGAACCGACTCGGCCAGTAACATAAAGGGAGTGGTTCGGATTTCAGACGGCATTTTGCTGCTCGACGAAATGCGACTCGAAACGCCGGCAGCACGCATGCAACTTACGGCCATGTACCGAACACCACGCAAAAATCATCTGTTTATGGGTCTCGATTACCACCTGCTCGATGTCGAAATATCGGAACTGCTGATGATGATTCCCGAAGTTGATTCACTAATGCCTATGTTGCGCTCGTTTGGTGGCAAAGGCGAATTTCACATCGCTGCCGAAACCTACCTCGATTCAAGCTATAATCTGAAAATGTCAACACTTCGGGGAGCTGCATCGCTTGCCGGCCAGGACCTTGTACTAATGGATGGTGAAACATTCAGCGAAATTGCCAAAACACTACGTTTTAGTAAAAAAGCCGAAAATAAAGTCGATTCGCTGTCGGCCGAGTTTACCATTTTCCGCAACGAAATTGACGTGTATCCCTTTGTAGTTGTGATGGACAGGTACAAGGCCATAGTGACAGGCCGCCATAATTTCGACATGAGTTTCGATTATCACATTTCACTCATCGACAGCCCCTTGCCTCTCAAGCTGGGCGTCGATGTACGCGGCGTCATTGGCGATATGGCTGTTCGGCCTGCACAGCCCCGATATGCCGAAAGCTACCGGCCGGCTAACCGTTTTGCTGTGTCGAATATGCAACTTGAACTGCGTAAAAGCATTCGGGAAACGCTAACCCGGGAAATTGAATGGTAAGTAAAGACAACGCGAAAAACTATTCTACCTTGCTTAAATACATTTGTCCAATGTCGTGTATCGTTTCGGATATTGAACGGTATTGAAAAGGGAAATCGCGACTGATTTTTGTTCCGTCGAACTGGGTTTTACGCGTTGCATTTTGAGTACTCTCGCGGGTTATCAGCGGTTTTTTGCCTGTAAGCCAGGCAAAACTTACAGCCACCATCCAGCCCATACCCATTAAACCGGGTTTCACTTCGAAACGAGGTGCCTTAACCTTTAGCGAGCGAGCGATTGCTTCAAAAATTTCTTTATACGAAAGGTTAGCCGCACTTAACAGGTATCGATGTGCTTTAGCCTGCTCGAAATGCTCGTTGCTGCTTAGCAATAACATGGCCTTCGACACATCGCGAACATCCACAAAACCGGTTATTCCACGGGTGTAAAACTTCAGCCCTCTGTAAACCTGGTTGTAAAAAGCAGGGCTTCCACTGTTCCAATCGCCGGGGCCAAGCACCACCGATGGATTTACCACAAGTACTTGAAGCCCTTCGTGCATTCCGCGCCAGACCTCCATTTCGGAGTGATACTTTGCAATACTGTAACCCGTGTGCCTTTTGCCCGGCAGCCATCCGGTTTCTTCGTTTACCGGGCTACCATTGCCGGTTCGCCCGAGGGCTGCCACCGAACTTACATGGCAAAATTTGGCCACATCTTTTTCGATGCAGGCATCAACCAGCTTACGTGTACCATAAATATTAACCTCATACATCGCTGCACGATCGGGTTTGTGAAACGATACCATAGCCGCACAATGATACACCAGGTTAACCCCCTGAAGGGCATCGAGCAACGAAGCGTAATGCGTAATATCGGCCTGCACCCATTCAACCTTATCGGCAATTTGCCTTACATCGTTGGTATAATAGCCAATATTGGTTTCAAATTGTGCAATACGGTTTCG
>JAFGGY010000082.1 GCA_016930365.1 Prolixibacteraceae bacterium
AACGTCTCGAAGAGCAACAGAAGCTCGACTTTGGCCCCTTATAGGGGCTTGTCAAGTCCACCTTCTTAGAGGGTGGATTCTTTAATATTAATGATTTATTCGGTGCTGTTTTGTATTGTTTTTGTGCTTGGTTCGCGTTTGAGTCAGGCTCATATCAATATTTTCAGTGGTGAGAGTGAGGGCATGCCAGGTAGTGATTGATTTTATCAATTAAAGCTTTTGTGTGTACAGGTTTCGAAATGTACTCATCCATACCTGCCTCTATACATATCGCTTTTTGTTCTTTATAAATATTCGCGGTAAGAGCAAATATCGGAATGTGCTTTCCATTATTAAGCTTTCGGATTCTTTTGGTTGTTTCAATGCCGTCTAATTCAGGAAGGTTTATATCCATCAATATTAAATCGTAATTCTTCTCCTCAACTTTCTTTATAGCCGAAAGCCCGTTATTTGCAAAATCAACATCAAAATAACCTTCAAGATTGTATTTTAATAATAGCCGATTTCCAGCAATGTCTTCTACAACTAATATTTTTTTCTTCGATTGCATTTTCATGTATTTTTTTACCAGAACAAATGTAAGCACAATAAAAGTAAATGTAAACCCCTTCGGTCGTATTTGGTGCGAATAATAATATGATTCATGGTTGTGGTACGCGTTGATTTTTTAGGAGATTAGCTAATGTTTGTGATTTTTCGAAAGCTCATTGCTCAACTTAAACCCGGCTAACTGAATTGATAAAAATGAAGAGAAAGCAATTGAACCCAATAGAAAGCTTTTTTATGAATTCTTCGCGTTCAATGACCAAATGCTGAAAGCCTTACGAACAGCCCCGGGTTTCCCCATGGAACTAATCACCAATTAATGGCCAATGGCTACTGACTAATTCCAATGAATCTAATAACCAACACCCCAAGGTAAAAGCCCACTTCGCAAATTTGTTGCAGGGCGCCTAAGCAATCGCCGGTGTAACCTCCAATTTTTCGGGTAATGTATTTTCTGAAAATGAAAGTAATAAGCAACAGTGCCGGAACAATTGTGGTTGCATATATCCATGGAAAAAAGAGGAGCATCGCACTCCCAAATAGTATGGCAGAGATAAGGTCGGCAACGCTCCCTTTTTTACCGATGGGTTTTATTTTACTTGTTTCGTCGTCGCGCACATAGCGGGTGGTGAAAATTACCAAAACCGGCATAACCCGGCTTAGCCCATGTGCTGCTAATATTGCAAGCGGTATTTGCTGCGCATCGATCGAAAACAAGGTGAATATTTTTGTAAGCAGCATAAGCAACAACCCGGCAGCTCCGTATGTGCCAATACGACTGTCTTTCATAATCGAGATGATGCGCTCTTTGGTGTAACCTCCGCCAAAACCATCGCAAAAATCGGCAAACCCGTCTTCGTGAAAAGCTCCGGTTGTGTATATGGTTGCCGCGGTTGAAAGAATAACAGCCACTACCGTGGGCAATACAAACGATGCTCCCCAGAAAACCAACGCCCCGATGCCGCCAACAATTAAACCAACAAGCGGAAAAAAACGGGTTGCTTTGTTCAGGTTCTCAGGCGAGTAATCGATGTCTCGCTTAACTGGGATGCGGGTGTAGAACATTAAAGCGGTAAGGAATATTTTCATTGTTATTTGGTTATGGGTAAATGGGTTGATGGGGTATTGGGATATTGTATTGATGGGTTATTGGGATTTTGCATTGTTGCGCCTGATTTTATTCTCTAACGATTTTATAAGTGCTAATAGTTCGTTTTCTGTTTTATAGTGAAGTATGTCGATTTCTTCAAAAACTTCTTCAGGTATTTGATTGGCTGCTTTAAAACTATATAAACAAGAAAATAATTCTCCGCTTGAGGATATTGAGTAATTTAAAAACTTTAAATAATCGGCAGTGCTTTTTCTGCAATAACCTTCGGCTATGTTACGACTAATACTTTGACAGGCATCAGTAGCATTACTGACTGATTTTCGAAGGTCATAAGGCATATTTGCTAATCTTTTACAAACGAGGATGTATAATTCAATAGCACTATTCCAAACTCTTAGTTGGGTAAATCCACGATTAATGTTTTTTCGTTCCATAATATGATATTTTAGCTTTGCTGAAAATAATTAAAATATCTGACTTCTTCTAAAACTTCACAACAACCCAATAACCCAGTTTCCCATCACCCCAATGTGTCTTAAATATACAAACCTTAGTAATACTTTCATTTAACTTCTTTCGTTACACTTCCGTCTCCCGGCTCACCCCCGCATCATCAAAACTGGCCATTTTGTTTAAAAAGTTGACGGCCGATCGGATAATGGGCAGGGCAACTGCAGCGCCTGTCCCTTCGCCTAAGCGTAATCGCAAATCAAGAACCGGTTCAGCCCCTAAGCGTTTTAGCAACTCACTGTGGGCTTTCTCGTTCGACTGGTGGCAAAAAATGCAGTTGTTTTTTAGTGCCGGCTCAAACTGGCTGGCCGAAAGCATGGCAGCCGATGCAAT
>JAFGGY010000083.1 GCA_016930365.1 Prolixibacteraceae bacterium
CTGCAAAATAAAGAAATAAGAATGACGGAAAAATAATTTTATTGTATTTTAACACAATTTGCAAACAACCTTAAAAATTTTACATTTGCAACGTTTAATCAAAAACTAAATAATGGACATTTTTGACAAACTAAGAACCAACCGGGGAGAATTGGGCCAGTATCAAAAACAGGCTCATGGTTATTTTATGTTTCCTAAATTGGAAGGTGAAATTCAACCTCGAATGAAATTCAGGGGAAAAGAAGTTTTAACCTGGAGCCTTAACAATTACCTGGGACTGGCTAACCACCCCGAGGTTAGAGAAGCCGATGCTAAAGCAGCGGCTGAATATGGCATGGGTTACCCTATGGGTGCCCGAATGATGTCGGGTCAAACCAGCAAACACGAAGAGCTGGAACACGAACTGGCTACTTTTGTTGGGAAAGAAGACGCTTTCCTACTGAACTTCGGATACCAGGGGATGGTATCGATTATCGACTCAATTGCGTCGCGTAAAGATGTTATTGTTTACGATTCTGAAAGTCATGCCTGCATTATGGACGGCATATTTTTGCACAAAGCCAAAGGTGGAAAAAGTTTTGTTTTTCAACACAACAACATCGAAAAGTGCGAAAAGATGCTCCAATTTGCAACAAAATTAAGTGCAGAAACAGGCGGAGGTATTTTGCTGATTACCGAGGGTGTTTTCGGTATGGCCGGAGACCTTGGCGTACTCGATAAAATTGTTGAACTTAAAAAGAAATTCAATTTCAGAATGCTGGTTGACGATGCCCATGGTTTTGGAACAATGGGTAAAACAGGTGCTGGAACCGGCGAGCATTTTGGTGTTCAAAACGAAATTGACATCTACTTTTCAACTTTTGCTAAAGCAATGGCCGGCATCGGTGCTTTTGTTGCAGCCGAAGAAGATGTTGTTGATTTCCTTAGGTATAATATGCGTTCGCAAACTTTTGCCAAATCGCTACCCATGCCTATGGTTATTGGTGGTTTAAAACGCCTTCAGCTTTTAAAAGAGAAAAAAGAATTGCGCGATAACCTTTGGAAAGTAGTAAACCACCTTCAGAATGGCTTGCGTGAACATGGTTTCGACCTGGGAGCAACCAACTCGCCGGTAACTCCGGTTTATCTTAAAGGTGGCGTTCCCGAAGCAACAAACGTAGTAATGGATTTACGCGAAAACTATAACGTTTTCTGCTCAATTGTAATTTACCCGGTTATTCCAAAAGGCGAATTACTGCTTCGTCTTATTCCTACGGCTGTTCACTCGCTCGAAGATGTTGATTACACCATAAAAGCATTTACCGAAGTACGTAAAAAACTCGACGAAGGTAAATACAACACCACGCAAATTGCCAATGTATTCGAATAGTTCGACCCTACATTTACCATATAAAAGGTTGCCTCGTCTCGAAGCAACCTTTTCTGTTTTCAAGAAAAGCTTCAACGTGAAAAAACATTAAAAAATCAGAGGCAATACCATATTTCATTACTTTTGCTTTTCGACACAGGGATTATTTTACCATGAAATTGTTGAATATGAGGAGATTTTTGGTTTGCTTATTTTTCGTTCTGCTTTTTGGGGCATCGCAGGCCCAAATCAACACAAACAACGTGATGCTTACTGGGCGAAGCCGCTTGTATTTTAGCAATTATACCGGTGCCATCGAAAGCTTTAATATGGTTATTAATACCCAACCTCACTTACCCGAGCCGTATTTTTTTAGAGGCGTTGCTAAAATGAATCTCGAAGATTATCGTGGTGCAATTTCCGACTTAAATAAAGCACTGGACATTAAACCCTTTTACCCCGAAGCTTACCTGCACCGGGGAATGGTATTTTATAATCTGGGTGAATACGAAAAAGCTCTGAACGATTATTCCGAAGCCTTAAAATACGAAATTGACAATGCCGACATTTACAACAACCGCGGAATATGCAAAGCCGCAATGCGCGATTTCGATGGAGCAATTTTGGATTACAGCAAATCGATTGAGCTAAAACCAAAAAATTTCAACGCGCATTTAAACCGAAGCATTGCATACCAGCTAACCGAACAATGGGACAAAGCTATTGCCGACTGCAATCAGTTGATTCGAATCAGGCCCAACTCGGCATTGGGATACATGAGCCGTGGGCTGATTAAAATTGAAAAAGAAGATTTTGCCGGAGCTTTACGCGATTTCGATATGGCCATCTATCTCGACCCCAGCAACAGTTACGCATACCAAAATCGTGGATTGGTTAAACACCAGCTCGAAAGTTACGAAGCCGCCATAATGGACTACAACAAAGCCATAGAGATTGACAAGCAAATGGCCAGCGCCTACTTTAACCGGGCTATTGCAAAAGAGATACTTAACATTGATGGCTATCAGAACGATTACGACTACGCTTCCACTCTCGACCCTCGCTATGCAAAACGGCCTTGGCTCACAAAAGAAGAACGCGAAGAGTCGGTAAAACAACAAATGCAGGCATGGCAACAGCAGGCTGTTAACCCAACCGATGCCGATACAAGCAGGGTTAGCAACAACGACGAACCGGCGGACTCAACTCTAAAAATTGATGAAGAAGAACTCCAAAAACGAAAAATGAGAGCCAACCTCGTTGTAGCCGATATTCGCGATTTACCCGGAGACGAAACTTCGAGACTCGTTCAAAACCGGAACATCAACATCGAACGCCTTCCTATATTTGCCATTTCAACCATAAATAAAAATCAGGCTAACGCCGAAACAGTTGGCTATTTTAACCTAAGCATCGAAAATCTGAATGCTAAAAACAACTATCAACCCTACCTTACCATTACCAATCATTTCGACAACCGTGCCGAAATGATTGACTACTACCAAAATCAGATTCTGTTTTTCAACCAAAAAATTGAACAAAACAAAACGATTGCCGACAACTACCTGTACCGCGGTATTTTTAATTTTCTGCTTCAAAAATACAATGAAGCCCTAAGCGATTTCACAAAAACTATTCAACTTGATGAGCGAAATCTACCGGCCTATTTTATGCGAGCTAACACGCACTTTAAAATGATTGAAACCATCGAAAGCATAGCTATTTCGGAAGATATTCTGCTAAATATCGACAAACAGCAGCAAAATGAGAAAATTGAAACATCGAATGAAGCCTACCGGGAAATATTTACCGATTATTCGGTGGTGTTGTACATGAACCCGAATTTCTATTTCGCCTATTACAACCGGGGGAACATGTACCTGAGCAACGAACAGTACTACCAGGCGCTCGACGAGTACAACAAAGCCATTAGCTTCGATAACGATTTTGCAGAAGCTTTTTATAACCGCGGGCTGGTGAAAATTTTACTGGGCGATGTCGATGGTGGAGCTTCCGACCTGAGTCGTGCCGGAGAACTGGGCATCGAAAAAAGCTATAACGTAATTAAACGATACTGCAATTAAGCGCTTTGAATTTTGTTTAATTCTTACCAATTGCAGAATCTTTGATACCAAATTTATTTTGGTAATACTTGCAGTACATCGTTAATCCGCAACGTTCGCACTCGGGCTTACGAGCCTTACAAATATAGCGCCCGTGTAAAATTAGCCAGTGATGTGCCTTTGGTACTAAATTTTCCGGAATGAATTTCATGAGTTGTATTTCGGTTTGAAGGGGATTTTTTGCGTTGGTTGACAGGCCAATGCGTGCTGCCACTCGAAAAACATGCGTATCGACAGCCAGGGCTGGTTTGTCGAAAACAACCGATGCTATTACATTGGCCGTTTTGCGCCCTACACCCGGTAATTTTTGCAATTCGTTCACATCGGAAGGCACCACACCACCAAAATCACGCATCAACGTGTTGGCCATGCCTACCAAATGCTTTGCTTTATTATTGGGATACGAACACGTACGAATATACTCAAAAACCTCGTCAACCGCAGCCTCTGCCAGTATTTCGGGTGCAGAAAAACGCTCGAAAAAAGGCGGAGTAATTACATTTACCCGTTTGTCGGTGCATTGAGCCGATAGAATAACGGCAACAAGCAACTCATAAGGATTTGTGTATATCAGTTCGGTTTCGGCTACCGGCACATTCTCGGCAAACCAGTCCAGCACTTTTTCAAAACGTTCTTTTTTATTCATTTTTGTCAATACTAATTTTCAATACTTTTTGTGTTTCATCCGTAACTTTAAACCGGTCGTCGATTCGCTTCCCAACAACCCAAACCACCTTGTTGTCGGAATACAGTATCCAGGTATTTTCTTTCTCCGGTATCGAATATTTTTCATCGATAAAAAAATCGCTAAGTTTTTTAAACCCATCCATTCCGAGAGGCTTAAAATACTCGCCCTGTCGCCATTTACGCAAAACCAACGGAAAACTAAGCTGTTCAAAATCGAGTACTGCTACCGATGATTTTTTTTCGATTATATAATTTTCATCATATTTTTCGGTTCGCAGCACTAATTTCACAGGGTTATTTAATGCAACATCATCGGCTGAAATATAAAAAACTTGCTGCTGCTCAGCTTCAATTAACGAAGTGATTATCCACTCGTTACGGTTGCACACCAGCCTCTGCGTAGGTGAAAAAAACTGCTGCCCCGAATCGCCTGCTTCCAGTTTTGAGAGCATTTCGACCACTTCTGAATTAAATCCATAAGGCCGTAAAAGCTCAAATACATAGGTCGATAGTGGGTTATAATGCTGAAGTTTCGACACATCAATTTTCACCCAGTTGCCATCGGTGTACAATACTTTTTTTCGCACTTCGTCGATTTTCGACCGGTAAACCTGCTCTGTTTGCCACAAATACCGAATGGTTTGCTGTAAGTTTTTTTTAAAAGCCGGATTTAAACGTTCGAACTCCGGTAATATTATATGTCGCACCGCATTACGTTTGTATGCGGTATCGGCATTCGTGCGATCGATACAAAAATCCAGTTCGTTCTCTTCAATATAACTTTCGATATCGGCACGGGTAGCAAAAAGAAGCGGACGAATAACCTTACCGGCTTTAGGTTTTATACCGCTTAGACCCCGAATGCCGGTTTCGCGAGTAAGGTTTAGCATAAACGTTTCGAGCACATCGTCGAGGTGATGACCTACTACAATGTAATCGAAGCCATTTTCAGTCCTGGTTTGTTCAAACCAGTTGTAGCGTAACTCGCGGGCAGCCATCTCAATCGATATTCCTTTTTCGGCGGCATACTCGCGGGTTGGAAATGAACTTCGAAAACAAGGCACGCCGTATTGATCAGCCAGTTTCAGTACAAATTTTTCATCGTTGCCGGAATCCTCGCCCCGGAGGTTAAAATTACAGTGTGCCACAGCCAAATCGTTGCGCAGCCGGGCAAGCAAATGCATCAATACCACCGAATCGGGGCCACCACTCACACCAACCAGCAAACGATGCGACGAACTGAAAAGGCTCTCGTGCCTTATAAACTCTAAGAAGCGATTATACACCTTGCTTTTATTACTTTTTAATATCCTGTACTTTTTCTACAATTTTCAAAATTACCTCAACGGCCTTTTCCATCGATTCGACGGGTACAAATTCATATTTTCCGTGAAAATTATGGCCACCGGCAAAAACATTCGGACAGGGCAATCCCATGTACGACAAACGAGCGCCATCGGTACCGCCCCGTATCGCCTTAATTTTTGGTTTCACCCCACAATCAATCATAGCTTGTTTGGCGATATCGACCACATACATTACCGGCTTAATTTTTTCGAGCATGTTGTAATACTGGTCTTTCATATCAAGAATTACTGTGCCTTCGCCATACTGCTGGCTCAAATGACTTACAATGCTCATGAACAAGGCTTTTCGCTGCTCAAAAAGATCACGATTATGGTCGCGGATAATAAACTCCATATTGGTTTCTTCAACCTTTCCGCTTATCTCCATCAGATGATAAAACCCCTCGAAACCCTCGGTGTGCTGGGGTACTTCGTTAGCCGGCAACATATTTAAAAACTGCTGCGCTACCAACATCGAGTTTTTCATTTTATTTTTGGCAAAGCCCGGATGCACAATACGTCCGTTGATTTTCACCTTAGCCGAAGCCGCGTTAAAGTTTTCGTATTCCAGTTCGCCAATTTCGCCACCATCGAGCGTATAAGCAAAGTCGGCTCCAAATTTTGCAACATCGAAAAAGTCGGCTCCCTCCCCGATTTCCTCATCGGGTGTAAACGCTACTCTTATTTCGCCATGCTGAATTTCGGGATGCTGAACCAGGTATTCCATAGCGGTAACTATTTCCGAAAGTCCGGCTTTATCGTCGGCACCCAGCAAAGTTGTTCCATCGGTTGTAATAATAGTTTGCCCTTTATAGCGAAGCAGTTCGGGAAAAACTTCGGGTTCGAGTACAATGTTTTGCGCCTCGTTTAAAACAATTCTCCCACCGTTGTAACTCTCAACAAACTGAGGTTTAATACCTTTGCCCGAGAAATCGGGACTGGTATCCATGTGAGCTACAAAACCAACAACCGGAACTTCTTGATCGATATTCGACGGCAAGGTTGCCAACACATAAGCTTTATCGTCAACCGACACATCGGATAAACCGATAGTTTGCAATTCGGCTGCCAGTTTTCGGGCAAAATCGAGCTGAGTAGATGTACTGGGATGCTTTCCGCTTCGGGGGTCAGAGGTCGTTTCTACTTTGATATAATTGAGAAAACGATTGATTACTTTTGACATTGCGCGTGTATTAATTGGTTCAACTTACAAAATAAGCGAAACAAGGTTAATTGCCAAAATACCAACACCAAAAAGATGATACAAAAAAAACAACGATAAGAAAACAAAAAAGACAGCGAGTTAAAAACTGACTGTCTTTTTGTTATCTGTTAATTTCTATTAGTACTTTCGGCGTGGTTTGAAATTGTTATCCGGACTTCGTCTTTTGAAACCCTCGCCCTGATTTGTCCTTCGATTTCCATATTGTTTCTTTTCTTTTTTTGAACCGTCGTATAATTCGTAATGCCTGAAACTACACTCAAGCGGCCCATTGTATAATTTGATTTTACGTGATGGCCGAAGACCAATATTTTTAAATCCATCTTCGGAGCTGCTAAACACCCAGGCTTTAAAACCCGAGAAACCTGATTTTAAAGCGTCGCCAATCATTTTATAAAGCGGTTCAACCTGCCGTTCGCGCATTCGCTCTCCGTATGGTGGATTAATAATCAACAAGCCTTTTTCACTTTTCGGTTTAAGTGTTGCAAAATCGGCAGTCGAAAATTCAATATCTTTTAGCACACCTGCACTTTTTGCATTTTTTTCAGAAACCTTGATACTGATTGATGAAATATCAGAAGCATAAATTTTGTGTTCAAACGGCACTTCATAGTCTTCGTTATAGATTTCTTCAAACAAATCGGAATCAAAATCCTTCCATTTTTCGAATGCAAATTCTTTTCGGAACATGCCGGGTGGAATATTTCGTGCTATGAGAGCAGCCTCAACAGGTATAGTTCCCGACCCGCACATGGTATCGTAAAAATCACATTGGCCTTTCCAGCCGGCAATTTTTAATATACCGGCAGCCAGCACTTCGCTCATCGACGCTTCGTTTTGCCCAACCCGGTAACCACGCTTATGAAGCGATTCGCCCGAGCTGTCGAGCGAAACAGTAAGTGTATCGGACGATGCATGTACATTGATACGAATATCGGGGTCGTCGGGGTTAACCGATGGCCTTTTCTTGAATTTAGTTCTAAACTGATCGACAATGGCATCTTTCGTTTTTAAACTCACAAACATCGAGTTATTAAAAGCCTCTGAATTGACAGTGCTGTTAATAGCAAAAGTTTGATTGATATCAAAAATTTCGCTCCAATCGATATTATAAACACTTTGGTACAAATCGTTTTGAGAGTGCACCTTATACTCGCCGATAAATTTCAGAACACGTAAAGCAGTACGACAGCAGAAATTAGCTTTATACAAGGTTTCTTTTGTGCCCGTAAACTTTACCCCACGAACAACCGGCTCGACATCACTTGCACCAATTTGCAGCAACTCTTCTTTTAAAACATTTTCCAAACCCGAAAATGTTTTAGCGAGCATTGTCAATTTTTCAGAACTCATTCAATAATTGTTTTATCATCTTGATTCGAGGGCAAAGATGACTATTTATTTTTAAATAAAAGGCAATTTACAGGTTCTAAATACCGGCACCATCAATAAAACGGGCACTTCGGGCTTTCATTTGCAACACGCGCGAGTTAGGCGGCACATCGTTGGTAACCCACACGTTACCACCAATTACCGAGCCTTTTCCCACAGTAATTCGCCCTAAAATAGTTGCCTGGGCATAAATAACCACATCATCTTCGATAATAGGATGACGCGGAATGCCTTTAATCGGATTCCCGTTTTCGTCGAGCGGAAAACTTTTAGCCCCCAAGGTTACACCCTGATACAATTTAACGTTATTGCCAATAATGCAGGTAGCGCCAATAACTGTTCCGGTACCATGGTCGATAGTGAAATTCTCGCCGATTACGGCACGCGGATGAATATCGATACCCGTTTCGGAGTGTGCCATCTCGGAAATAATACGCGGAATGAGCGGCACGTCGAGCTCTAACAATTTGTGTGCAATTCGATAGCTCGAAATGGCTCGGATAGCCGGATAGCAGAATATCACCTCGCCCCGACCCTGTGCGGCAGGATCGCCATAATATGCGGCTTCAACATCGGTTGACATAATGCGGCGCAATTCAGGTAAAAATCCAATAAATTCAGCGGCTATGGCTTTCGATTTCGTACGGTTTTTTTGAATATCGCGATCTTCAGCTTTTCTTTCGCTACACGAAAAGCACATACCAGCCAGTATTTGTTCGTTCAACAATTCAAAAACCTCATCGACATACACCCCCATGTAATAATTAATAGCTACTGGGTCGAGCGTAGTTGAGCCAAAATACCCCGGAAAAATTATTTCGCGGATTTTGTTGACCAAAATGCCCATTTTTTTGGTTGAAGGCATTGGTTCGCCTACTTCGTGTTCGTGGCATACACTGCTGTATGAATCCTTTTCGGACAAGCGCGTAACAGAATCGCGCAACTGTTCCGATATTTTTTTATCATTGATTGTTGACATCGGTATTGTATAAAGGTGTGCTTAAATAACGTTCGCCTGTATCGCAAACTATAGTTACTATGGTTTTCCCTTTGTTTTCGGGCAGTTTTGCCAATTCCAAAGCAGCAAAAACATTCGCACCCGACGAAATTCCAGAGAAAATTCCTTCTTCGAGTGTTAAACGGCGAGCAGTATAAAAAGCATCGTCGTTGCTTACCGTAAAAATCTCATCGATCACTTCTTTTTTCAGCACTTTTGGAATAAAACCGGCACCAATACCCTGTATTTTATGAGGCCCGGGTTCATTCCCTGAAATAACGGCTGAATCGACAGGCTCGACCACCACTGTTTTTATGCCCGGTTTCACCGAACGCAAAAATTCACTCACACCGGTTATGGTTCCTCCGGTACCGGCTCCTGCCACAAAAACATCGATTTCACCGCCGGTATCTTCCCATATTTCGGGGCCGGTTGTTGCTTTGTGGAAAGCCGCATTGGCTTCATTTTCGAATTGCATAGGAATAAAAGCTTTGGGCTGTTCCAGAGCCAACTCGTTCGCTTTTGCAATTGAACCTTTCATTCCCTTTTCGGCTGGAGTAAGGTGCAATTCGGCACCATAAGCCTTAAGTATCGAACGCCGTTCGGTTGATACACTTTCGGGCATTACAATAATTAATTTGTAACCACGAACGGCACATAGCATGGCTAAACCAATTCCTGTATTGCCACTTGTAGGTTCGATAATGGTTGTATCCTTATCGATCAACTTTTGTTCTTCGGCAGCATTTATCATGGCCAAAGCCAATCGATCTTTTACCGAACCACCGGGGTTCATGCTTTCGAGTTTTACATACACCTTACAGTTGGTGTCGGTTACCATTCGATTCAGTTTTACCAAAGGCGTTTTACCAATTAGCTTACTTATATTATCTACATTGCTCATAATATCAACGTATTATAAAATTATAAAATTAAAAAAAAGGATGATTAAAAATAGAAAAATTGAAAAGAAACGGCTATTTACAGCAACAGCAAGAACAACAACAACAGTTGCTGTAAAAAATGCGGATATGAAGGTTGTGTTTCTCCATTTGATTTAAATATGCTTGTAATGTTCCTAAATATTTTCATTAAAAACAAGCAAATGATTTTTTAGTTTACGCTTAGCGGCATTTTTTTTAAAATAAATTAACCTTGGCTTATTTCGTACACAAACGGGCAAAAGCATTATCATACTCGCTTAGTAAACGGTTGAAAATAGTCTGCACAGAATCAATACGATGAATAAGTGAAGCACACTGACCGATTTCCAATTCCCCTTCGGATAGATTTCCTTCGAACATTCCCATTTTAGCACGCCCTTTTCCCAACAATGCTTTTAACTCATGAATACCAGCTCCTCGTTTCTCCGCCTCTTCAATCTGTTGGTAAAACTCATTTTTAATCAACCGAACTGGTGCCAATTGTTTCAACATAAGCTTCGTATCTCCCTCGTTGGTTTCGAGTATTCGTTGCTTAAAAGCAGGGTGTGCCGACGACTCGGCAGAAGCAGCAAACAAGGAACCAATTTGCACCCCATCGGCACCCAACACACGGGCTGCCAACATTTGCTCGCCGGTAGCTATACCGCCGGCTGCAAGTAAGGGTAGCGAAGTAGCTTTCCGAACCGAGGGTATTAGGTTCATGGTAGTTGTTTCTTCGCGCCCCTCGTGGCCTCCGGCTTCAAAACCTTCGGCTACAATAGCGTCAACTCCGGCATCTTCCGATTTTTGGGCAAACACAGCACTTGATACAACGTGAGCTACGATTATGCCCTGGTCGTGCAAAAACGAAGTCCATTTTTTTGGACTTCCGGCTGATGTAAACACAATTTTTACCCCTTCGGAAATAATTATCTCCATTATTTTTTCAGGTTCGGGGTACAATAAAGGTACGTTAACACCAAAAGGCTTCGCGCTAGCTTTTTTGGTTTTCTGAATATGCTCTCTTAGCGTTTCGGGATGCATCGAACCTGCGCCTATCAAGCCTAAACCACCTGCATTGCTAACAGCTGCTGCCAAACGCCAGCCACTACACCAAACCATACCGCCGGATACAACCGGATACTGTATGTTGAATAATTTTTGTATTCGTTCCATAATTCAATAGTACAATTCAATAGTACGTTAGATTTTAGTACCCCAGCCGCTTTGCTACATATTCAAAAAACTAACGCTGGTGAGTTAGATAAAAGACATGAGACTTTAGATTATATTTGTAACAATTTAAATTTAAGCCATTTACACAATCAAGCCTGCTATATACAAACAATTCATTGTCTGCGACTTAAAAAAAAGAGCAACAAACAATTGGTAATTAGAAGTAAAAAAAAATCCTGCCCAAAACGAAGCAGGATATTTATGTTCTAAGTACTTCTATTTTACAAGTTCGTCCATAATGGTATTCACCTTATCCTCAGTCCGTTTGTTGACTTCATCAAATTCATCAATCGTTTTTAACTGATCTTTGACTTCGATATAAAACTTAATTTTGGGTTCGGTACCCGAGGGGCGTACAGAAATTTTTGTACCATCCTGGGTGAAAAACTGAAGCACATTGGATGAAACCTTCTGATTGATTTTATCTTCTTCACCAGTAATTCGGTTTTTAGCAATAAGTGTACTGTAATCCTTCACCACTTCAAGTTTAGAACCACCAAGGCTTTCGGGTGGATTTGACCTGAAATTTTTCATCATGGTTTGAATCTCAACAGCACCTTGTTGGCCTTCGCGAACGATGTACTTCATTTTTTCTTTCGAAAAACCATACTCAAGATAAATGGCTTTCAATAAATCGTATAACGATTTGCCCTGATCTTTAGCCCATGCTGCAATTTCGGCCATTAACACGCACGACGAAACGGCATCTTTATCGCGCACAAAATCGGCAGGCATAAAACCAAAGCTCTCTTCGCCGCCACCAATATATTTTTTTTCGGGTTCGTTATCGCGAATCACTTCGGCAATAAACTTAAACCCGGTATAACAATCAAAGTATTCTATATTATTTTTACGGGCAATTTCGGCAATTAATTCAGAGGTAACAATAGTTTTTACCACAAACTCGTTGCCTCTAATTTTACCCATGGCTTTATATTGCGTAATGATATAATACAGAAACAACAAAGCAGTTTGGTTGCCATTTACAATAAACCATTCGCCCTTATCATTTTTGGTACAAACGCCAATACGATCGGCATCGGGGTCGTTAGCCATTACAATGTCGGCATCGGTTTGGCGAGCTTTATCCATAGCCATTTCCATGGCAGCAGGTTCTTCAGGATTGGGAGAAACCACGGTTGGAAAGTCGCCACTAACTACATCCTGTTCGGGTACGTGAATTACATTTTTGAATCCGGCGGCATCGAGTGCTGTGGGAACAATTTTTACGCCCGTACCATGAATAGGGGTGAATACAATTTTAAGGTCGCTATGCCTCTTAATAACATCGGGATTAATAACCACCGAGGTCGTTTTTTCGATAAATCTACGGTCAAAATCTTCTCCTAAAGTAGTGATATCGTTACTGTTACCATCCCATTTAATGGCATCGACCGTTACCTTTTTAACTTCTTCAACAATAAGCTTATCGTGAGGAGCAACAATTTGCGAACCATCGTTCCAATATGCTTTGTAGCCATTGTATTCTTTGGGGTTATGCGAAGCGGTTAAAATAATTCCGCTCTGGCATCCAAGTTCACGAATGGCAAACGACAATTCAGGAGTAGGCCTCAAATCTTCGAAAAGAAACACTTTAATTCCATTGGCGGTAAAAATCTGCGCCGAAGCTTCGGCAAATTTACGGCTGTTGTTGCGGCAATCGTGACCGATAGCAACTTTTATTTCATCGAGGCTTGAAAATTCATTATTCAGATAATTACACAAACCCTGAGTGGCTGCTCCTACGGTATAAATATTCATTCGGTTTGTTCCGGCTCCCATAATTCCTCGCAGGCCACCGGTTCCAAACTCCAAATCTTTGTAAAACGAATTTATTAGGTTCGACGAGTTGTTGTCGTCAAGCATTTGTTGCACTTCACTTCTTGTTTCCTCGTCAAACACATCACTAAGCCAGTATTTAGCCCTGGCTTTGACATTATCCATCAGTGCTTTATCCATTTTGTTTTATTGAAGTTGACCAATACATTCTTTTAGACTATCTCGCCAGTTTGGTATTCCAATCCCAAACGACGAACGTACTTTAGTGGTATCTAACACCGAAAAGACGGGTCTTTTTGCTTTTGTTGGGTACTTATCGGTTGAAATCGGTCGAACTTCACAATCAACTTTGGCAAGTTTAAAAATTTCCTGGGTAAACTCAGCCCACGAACAACTTCCCTGGTTAGCATAATGATAAATACCCGGTAAATAAGCCTGTGGATTTAAAATAGATTTGATAATAATATCGATAATTGAATTGGCTAAATCGCGGGCGTATGTTGGAGAACCAACCTGGTCGTCAACCACTTCAACAAAAGCATTTTCTTTACCTTTACTAATAATGTTACGCATGAAGTTGCTACCGTATTCCGAGTAGAGCCACGAGGTACGCAATATCACATAGTCGTCGAAAACAGTTTGAATTTTCTCTTCACCTTCGAGCTTTGAGCTGCCATATACCGAAATCGGATTTGGAGTATCTTCTTCGGTGTAGGGTTCTGTTTTGGTTCCATCAAAAACATAATCGGTTGATACGTGAATCAGGAAAGCACTTTGCATAGCACAGGCCGCTGCTAAAACCTGGGGAGCCAGGGCATTAACCTTACGTGCATTCTTTACATCCTCTTCGGCTTTCTCTACGTCGGTATATGCTGCGCAATTGACAACAATTGCCGGTTTACTCGCTTCCATGAATACCGAAACCGCATCGGGGTTTGTGATATCCAACATATCTACATCTGTAAAAATAAATTCCAGTCCCGGAAATGTTTTACATAGCCGGCGAAGTTCGTTTCCTAACTGACCATTCGCTCCTGTTACTAGTATCTTACTGTTCATCGTATTGTATAAAATTATGTTCGCTTTTACTAAAACTTGGCAACATTCTGTCTTTATCCGACAAAACTATATCCTTATTTTTCAATTTCCAATCAATATTTAATTGCGAGTCATTATAAATAATACCTCGTTCCGATTCTTTGTGGTAATAATTATCGCATTTATAGCTAAAAACTGCCATTTCGCTTAAAACTGAAAAACCATGCGCAAAACCGCGTGGAATTAACAATTGATATTTATTTTCATCACTTAATTCAATCCCAAACCATTTACCATAGGTGGGTGAATTTCTTCTTAAATCGACAGCTACGTCATAAACAAGCCCTTGCAAAACCCGCACTAACTTAGCCTGTGCATTTGAACCATTCTGAAAATGAAGCCCCCGAACAACGCCAAATTGCGACTTCGATTCATTATCCTGAACAAAATTGTAATTTAATCCGTTTTCTGCAAATTTTTTTTGATTAAAAGCCTCAAAAAAGTATCCGCGATCGTCGGCAAATACATCAGGTTTTAGAACAATTAAATCGTTAATGCTTGTTTTTTCAATATTCATGTAAAATTATAATAAGTTTCGGTTTTACAATATTATGCAAATAAAATCAAAATAATCACAATCTTAAAAGCTCTCTTTTTCTTTTATTAAATTTTTCAGGTATTGTCCGTACTGGTTTTTTTCGAGTGGCTTAATCAGTTCGAGCATTTGTTGTTTGTTTATCCAGCCTTTTCGATAGGCTATTTCCTCAATACAGGCTACTTTTAAGCCCTGTCGTTGTTCAATAATAGCAATAAAATCCGAAGCCTGCATTAAACTTTCATGGGTGCCGGTGTCGAGCCATGCCATGCCACGCCCCATTAGTTTTACACTTAAACCTTGCTCGTTGAGGTACAATTTATTCAAATCGGTAATTTCAAGCTCTCCCCTGTGCGATGGTTTCAGACTTTTAGCCTTTTGCACTACCGTATTGTCGTAGAAATATAAACCGGTTACCGCGTAATTCGATTTGGGTTTTAGCGGTTTTTCTTCAATGCTAAGCACATCGCCTTTATCATCGAATTCGACCACACCATAGCGCTCAGGATCCTGTACATAATAACCAAATACTACAGCGCCATTTTTCAAACGAGCCGATTCTTCGAGTAAGCCCGAAAAACCATAACCATAAAATATATTGTCTCCTAAAACCAGGCAAACTTCATCATCGCCAATAAAATCTTCACCAATAATAAAAGCCTGTGCCAATCCATCGGGGCTTGGCTGTTCGGCATATTCTACCGATATACCCAACTGCGAACCATCGCCGAAAAGATTCTTAAACAGCCCGATATCGTGTGGAGTTGAAATAATTAACACTTCGCGTATTCCTGAAAGCATTAAAACCGACAAGGGGTAATATATCATCGGCTTATCGTAAACCGGAATAATTTGCTTTGAAATACTTTTAGTTATCGGATAAAGCCGGGTACCAGAGCCTCCGGCTAATATGATTCCTTTCATATTGTATTGTTTTTCAATTCATTAATTACTAATTCGCCTCAAAAATATATTCAGAGGGATCTATTTTTGTTCTATAATATTGTATCGTTTCATTCAGGCCTTCGTCAAGTGAAATGAGCGCATTCCATCCGAGCATTTTTTGAGCCAGCCGAATATCAGGTTTGCGTTGAACCGGATCATCTTCGGGTAAATCTTCATTAACAATTGTTGAGCGAGAATGAGTTAAGGCAATAATTTTTTCAGCCAGTTCGCGAACTGTAAATTCTTGTGTGTTTCCTAAATTAATCGGCCCTACACATAAATCATCGGTATTCATCAGTTTAACAAGTCCATCAATCAAGTCGCTTACATACTGAAAACAACGCGTTTGAGTTCCATCACCATAAACCGTTAAAGGTTGATTACGCAAAGCCTGAATGATAAAATTTGAAACCACCCTCCCATCGTTAAGCCTCATTTTAGGCCCGTAGGTATTAAATATGCGGGCAATTTTAATTTTCACCTTATTTTGATGATAATAACTCATAAACAACGATTCGGCACAACGTTTTCCTTCGTCGTAGCTCGAACGGCTGCCCAATGGATTAACATTTCCCCAATAGGTTTCGGGCTGAGGATGCACTTTGGGGTTTCCATACACCTCGCTGGTTGAAGCCTGCAAAATTTTAGCACCGGTACGTTTAGCCAGTCCTAACATATTAATTGCACCCATTACCGACGTTTTGATGGTTTTTATAGGGTTAACCTGGTAATGCACAGGCGAAGCAGGGCAAGCAAGATTGTAAATTTCATCTACTTCGGCATAAAAAGGCATAATTACATCGTGCCGTACAAGTTCAAAATATTTATTGTCAATTAAATGTTCGACATTTTTTTTTGAACCGGTCAGAAAATTATCCAGACAAATAACATCATTTCCATCATTTAATAAACGTTCGCATAAATGCGATCCGATAAATCCGGCACCCCCGGTAACAAGTATTCTTTTCACAGTTAATTCAACTAAATCAGATTCAATATAAGCATTTATAAACCTCCGAAAGATACGATTTATTAGCTGATAAAAAAATTGGTGTAAAAATTCAAAAAAAGCCAGAACCTTTTGATTATTAACAATTAAATTATACTTTTGCCGCGCATTTAGAAAACAATATAAAGTCTAACACATTAAATTAAAAAGAATTAGATGACTGAAGAAAAAAAAGAGCAAGTTGAGCAAACTGAGCCTGTAGAACAGCCAGCAGCCCAACCCGAAGAAGTAAAAGCTGAAGAGCCTAAAAAAGAAGAAGTTGCCACTGAAACACAACCGAAAGAAGAAGCTGTTGCTGAAGTGCAATCAACCGATGAAGCTGCTGCTACTGTAGCAGAACCGGCAAAAGAAGAGAAAAAATTTGTTGATCCCGTAGCCGAACCTGACGAAGATTTCGACTGGGACAACCTGAGCAACGAAAAAGGCGTAAACAAATCGAATAAAAAAGAGATCGAAGCCATGTACGACAACACACTTTCGACCATCCAGGAGAAAGAAGTAGTTGACGGCTCAGTAATTTCGATGAATAAACGCGAAGTGGTTGTAAACATTGGCTACAAATCAGACGGTATTGTTAGCCTGAACGAATTCAGGTACAATCCGGAACTGAAAATTGGCGACACCGTTGAAGTTTATGTTGAAAGCCTTGAGGACAGAAAAGGCCAGCTTACCTTGTCTCATAAAAAAGCACGTGCCCTGCGTTCGTGGGATCGTGTTAACGAAGCACTCGAAAAAGACGAAATCATCAAAGGATACATCAAATGCCGTACTAAAGGCGGTATGATTGTTGACGTTTTCGGCATCGAGGCATTCCTGCCGGGTTCACAAATCGATGTGAAACCAATTCGCGACTACGACATGTTTGTTGGCAAAACCATGGAATTCAAAGTGGTTAAAATTAACCAGGAATTCCGCAACGTAGTTGTATCGCACAAAGCTCTTATCGAAGCCGAACTGGAACAACAGAAAAAAGAAATTATTTCGAAACTCGAAAAGGGACAAATTCTTGAAGGTACGGTTAAAAATATCACTTCGTACGGTGTATTCATCGACCTGGGTGGTGTTGACGGACTTATCCACATTACCGACCTTAGCTGGGGACGTGTTACCCATCCGAACGAAATTGTTGAACTCGACCAGAAAATCAACGTGGTTATTCTCGACTTCGACGACGACAAAAAACGTATTGCTCTTGGATTGAAGCAGTTAACTCCTCACCCATGGGATAACCTAAGTGAAGGACTCAAAGTAGGCGACAACGTGAAAGGTAAAGTTGTTGTGCTAGCCGATTACGGTGCATTTGTTGAAATTGCCCCGGGTGTAGAAGGCCTTATCCACGTTTCGGAAATGAGCTGGAGCCAGCACCTACGCAGTGCACAAGACTTTCTTGCTGTTGGCGACGAAGTTGAAGCTCAAATCCTTACCCTTGACCGCGAAGAACGCAAAATGTCGTTGGGTATTAAACAATTACACCCAGATCCATGGGAGAAAATTGAAGAATTGTACCCGGTTAATTCAAAGCACCAGGCAAAAGTTCGCAATTTCACCAACTTTGGTGTATTTGTAGAAATTGTTGAAGGCGTTGACGGCCTGATCCATATCAGTGATCTGAGTTGGACAAAGAAAATCAAGCATCCATCAGAATTTACTTCAATTGGTGCCGAAATCGAAGTTGTTGTACTCGACATCGACAAAGACAACCGCAGATTAAGCCTCGGACACAAGCAACTCGAAGAAAATCCATGGGATGTATTCGAAACCATCTTCACCGTTGATTCAATTCATGAAGGTACTATCGTTGAACTATTCGACAAAGGTGCTGTAATTGCATTGCCTTATGGTGTTGAAGGATTTGCAACTCCACGTCACCTCACCAAAGAAGATGGCGCAAACGTAAAAGTTGACGATAAACTTCCGTTTAAAGTGATTGAGTTCTCAAAATCGGCAAAACGCATCATCCTTTCACATTCACGCGTTTGGGAAGATGTTAAACGTGCCGACGAAAAAGACACTAAAAAGTCGAAAGCTCAAAGCACCGCTAAAGCTGTTAAGAACATGAACGACAATGTAGAAAAAACTACGTTGGGCGACATATCTGACTTGGCAGCCTTGAAAACTCAAATGGAAGAAGAAGAGAAAGATAAAAAATAATATTTTTTGTCTGGCAATTTAATATCGAAATTTGTACCTTGCTGTCGCTATGGAATACACCGTTGAAAAGAAAACCAAATATGCAGTTGTTACAACAACTTCTGCAAAATTGAATACTGCAAATGCTCCCGATTTAAAATCGGAGTTTGTATTGCTTACCAACGACGGAAGCAAAAATATTATACTTGATCTTAACAGTTGCGAATATTGCGACTCGTCGGGTTTAAGTGCAATATTAGTTGCCAACCGCATTTGCGAGCAGCTTGATGGCAAATTCGTATTAACCGGGTTACAACCCGAAGTTGAAGGACTGATAAAAATCTCGTTACTCGACACCATTCTCGTAATTAAAGAGAATATCGACGAGGCCGAAGACTATATGGAAAAAGAAGCAGAATAGTTTTATCTTTGACAATTAATTTTGTTAAAGATGATACCATTCGAATTAACCATATTAGGAACAGGCTCAGCACTTCCAACTTCAAAAAGATATCATACCGCTCAGGTACTTAATGTACGTGAGCGGTTTTTTTTGATCGATTGTGGCGAAGGTGCGCAAATACAAATGCGAAAATACAGCGTTAAATTCTCGCGAATCAACCATATTTTCATCTCGCATTTACATGGCGACCACTACTTTGGTCTTATCGGACTACTAACTACTTACACCCTGCTGGGGCGCACCAACGATTTGCACATTTATGCCCATTCCGAATTGCCCAAAATACTGAAATCGCAACTCGAATACATGGGCGACGACATCCAATACCAAATTATATGGCATCCGCTTAATTTCAAAAAAGAACAAACAATTTTCGAAGACGAAGCCGTAAAAATCACCTCTTTCCCACTGAAACATCGTATGGCATGCTGTGGATTTTTGTTTACCGAGAACGAATTGGAGCAAAACATCCGAAAAGAGAAAATTGATGAATATGATATACCGGTAAAAATGATTTACCGTATAAAAAAAGGCGAAAATTACACCTTACCCGATGGAAAGATTATACTTAATAAGGAGTTGACTCTTCCAGCATTCCAACCCCGAAAATACGCGTTTTGCACCGACACAGCCTACTTGCCCGACCTACATAAAATAACCGCTGGTGTTGACCTGCTTTATCACGAAGCAACCTTTGACAAGTCGCTCGAAAACAAAGCCGAAGGAACCTACCACTCTACCGCACGACAGGCTGCTTTGGTTGCCCGCGACAGCAACGCTCAAAGACTAATTATTGGTCATTTCTCGTCGCGTTATAAAGAAGTCGATTTTCTGGTTGACGAAGCCCGCGAATATTTCAACAATACCGAAGCAGCCTACGAAGGCATGATTATTCAAATACCACAAAAACGTGTAACCATTGAATAGCTTACTTATTTGCCCAATCAATATTAATTCAATCTTTACCAATCTAAAAAGACTCACCTTCGCCACCAAAGAACCCCTTGTCGAAATTCACAAGGTAAAGTATCTTTTTGGGACGGGTAAAGGCGGTGTAGAACCAACGCAAATAGTCGAGTTCCAGCATGTCCTCGGTTAAATAACCGTGATCGATAAACACCGCATCCCACTGTCCACCCTGAGCTTTATGACAGGTAACCGCATACGAAAACTTAACCTGCAAGGCATTAAAGTACGGGTTCTCTTTTATTTCTTTCCAACGTTGCCGGCGATTACCAATATGCAAATAATCCTCTTGTACAGCATTGAATAACTTCTTGCTTTCGATATCGCCAAACGATGGAGCATCGATGGTAAGCGTATCCAAAAATATTTTGCAGTCGATTTCTAAATCGCTGTAATCAATCAGCTGTAAGGTAACATCGGCAAAACGAAAGCCATACATCTCTTCGGTTTTATGTATGCGCATTATTCGGGCAATATCACCATTAGCAATAAAATCGAGATTCTCGTCGGGAGCTATCCAATGATAATTATTTTTAACAACCATAATTAAATCGCCCGACGAAAGTTCGTCTTCGCGCCATAGAATTGAATTACGAATTCCCTGGTTAAACCGGTTTGCCCGTTTATTTGAGCGCGTAACTACTATGGTTTCGGTTTCGCCATACCGATCGAAGCACCCGCTGATGATTTCAATTAGTTCTTCGCCTCCAATACGCTCTATGTCGGGAAAAGACTGATGTTTAACCGGAAAAAATGCTTTGGTTTGCTGATGCTTAATGCGCAATCGAAGTGCTGTAGCATTGTATAAAATCCCCGACTCAATTGCCTGTCTTACCACATCGGTTAAAACCGCTGAAAAAACATCCATCCCGTATGATTTCAGCACTTCAGCATCGAGTGCCGGACTTAGAGTCAAACCAACAGGAGGAAGCTGAGCCGTATCGCCAACCAACATCAGACGACAATTTTTACCGTTGTAAACAAATTCAATTAAATCGTCGAGCAAATGCCCTGAACCAAAAACCGAATGTTCGTACGAAGAATTCGACAACATTGAAGCTTCATCCACTATAAAAAGCGTTGACGAGGCATTATTGAAATTCAGCACAAAGTGTCCAAACCCATCGGCAGCTGACTGTTGTCGATAAATCTTTTTATGAATAGTGAATGCCTGTTTGTTTGCATATTGAGCCAATACTTTTGCAGCTCGCCCGGTAGGAGCCAACAATTCAGTATTAATTCGAAATTGTTTTAGAACCTCAACCAGGGTACTCACTAATAAAGTTTTTCCGGTACCGGCATAACCTTTTAGTAAAAAAATTCCAAACTGGTTATCGTCGAACAAAAAACGGGCTATCTGCTCAATAGCAGATTGTTGACTAGGGGTTGGAGCAACTCCCATTTTCGATATTATTAAATTAGCAAGGCGCTTTTCGAACATATTGCACGAAATTAATTTTTATGGAGAAACATAATCTGATTTTTTTTATAAATTTGCAGGCATAGCATTTAAAAAACCAATAAGAAAGTATAATGAAACGTATAATTATTCAAATTTTACTCATCGCAGCTGCTGCGTATATAGGATATAAAATATGGGATTCCATTCAAACTCCTATAACCTTTGATAAAGAACGCAAAGCCCGATATGATGAAGTGGTCGAACGCCTGAAAGATATTCGCGATGCACAAGTTGCATTCGAAGATGTACATGGCTATTATTCGGGAGATTGGGACTCGTTAATCAACTTTGTCAAGTATGATTCCATTCCCAAAATCCGTAAAATTGGTATGTTAACCGATAGCATGATGGAAGCCGGATTAAACGAAAAAACTGCTATGTTAAAAGGCTTAATAATTCGCGACACCATTAGAGTTAATGTACTTAACGAAGTTTTTGACGAAAATTATCCAATCGATGATTTAAAGTACATTCCGAACTCGGGTGGAGAAGTATTCTGGCTTCGACAAACCATCATCACAACCGGATCGGGAATTAAAGTGCCTGTATTTGAGGCACGCGCTCACAACAACTTTATATTAGCCGAGCTAAAAGAAGATTACGAACAGGAAATTATTAACCTGAACGAACGAAACCGTAAAAACGGACGTTACCCTGGTTTGAGAGTAGGTTCAATTGAAGAGCCCACAAACAACGCAGGTAACTGGGAATAAACCTTCTCTTATGCAACCTCCTTTACAATTTATCGACGAAACATTCGACATAAATAGTTGCAACAATTATATATTATCCATCCAGTGTTCACTGGATGGATTTTCTTTTTCGGTGTTCGACCCTCGTATTGAAAAATTCATCCTTCTATCAAGTTATTACCTTATTTGTGCAACCCCTTTCCAGCTTCGAAACGAAATAAATTCGATAGTTGGTAACTCCCCTGTTTTAAGCCAGAACTTTAAAAAAACAAACATTAGTTATATTACCCCAAAAACACTGGTTGCACCAATATCTCTTCTAACAAAAAACGAAGAAGAACTTTTAAAATCTTCGTTCCCGAAAGAACGGGACGAAATGGCAGTCAAAAGATCTTTTCAACCTGACAAAGTACATTTGTCGTTGATCCCGGGTATTATCTACCATTTTTTTTCTGAAAAATTTAACACCCCCCTTTTTGTACCTCCGGCCAACAACCTTATTTTGCATGGCGAAAACGCAAACACCGACACACAACTTGTTTCGTTGTTCAAACATACCCACACGCTGTTTATAGCCATTTTCAACCATCATAAACTCGTTGTTTTTAATTCGTATTACACTAAAGACGAAAACGACGAACTCTTTTATTTGCTTAATATTGCCAAAGAATTAAACCTCCCAAACCACACAAGTATTCTTCTTTATGGCGATTTTTACGAGAACGGAGCTTTTTCACAACTCGTAAAACCATATTTTAAAAAGGTAGCTTTTGCTCATTACAGCCATAACTACAGCGTTAGCTATACATTTTATAAAAAACCGGCACACATTTATTTACCTTTATTAGAATTGGCGTTATGCGAATAATTGGAGGAGAATTCAGAGGGCGTACTTTTTTTCCGGGAAAAACGTTTAAGGCGCGCCCCACCACAGATATTGCCAAGGAAAGTCTTTTCAATATTCTAACCAACCGTATTGATTTTGAAGAAACATCGGTACTCGATCTTTTTGCCGGAACCGGCAGTATAAGTTTTGAGTTTTTATCACGCGGATGTAAAAATGTAACCCTTGTCGAAATAAATTTCAAACATATTCAGTTTATAAAATCGGTGCTTTCGCAATTAAAAACAAAAGCTATCGTTTATCGTACCGACGTATTTCGATATGTTAAAACAGAAAAACGAAAATTCGATATTATTTTTGCCGACCCACCATACGACCATCCTCAATTTAACGAAATTCCAAAATTGATATTGGAACAAGATATACTAACAAATGAAGGTATTTTAATTGTTGAACATCCAGCCAATTTTAACTTTGAAACGTTAAAAGGATATACCGAAACACGTAAATACGGTAAAGTACACTTTTCATTTTTCGGACATTAAAAAAACACGCAACTAAGGTCGCGTGTTTTAACATTTTTTATAATTCCTTCTTCGTGTTTTAAACATTTTTTAACCCGTTTCACTCACACTTTATATCGTGTGGTTTTAAACGAATTATTTTACCATTTTCTGAAATCACCAATTCAGAATTTCTTTCTCTCTTGCTCTTAACCAGTCGTTTATACGACAAATCGAGCCCCTCTAAAATCTTTTCTTTGATCGTGTTTTCCTTATCCAACATTGTTATATGTTTGAAAAATCTGCTCAAATATAGAATTATTTTTGATAATTCTACCATCGTTCAAATATCCTTCGGCTACAAACTCTGCTTTCAAATTTGAGTTGTCAAAAATCATCCAGTAATCGCATATTGGGATGTATCGTTGAAAAAGGTTTAATAGCCCGGTATTGTATCGACGTTTAATAACATGTTCTGCAATATCATGACCCCCTTCGCGCACGCGGCTTTTTACACGTTCAATAGCCAAATCGACCGAATTGAGCCAAAAATAGAGCAATGTTATGTGGTATCCGTTATCGTGTGCTAACTGCACAAGATTCACATAACTACGTGGCGACAAGGTGGTTTCGAATGCAAAATCCTTCTTTACAGAAATCAGCGAATGCATTTTTTTCAGCATCAGTTTTCCAGCTTCGATGGCTGCTTTATCGGGATTAAAAGGCGAAAGTCCTTTGGCAATTTCATCCACATTGACAAATTCCTCGCATTGAAGCATTTCGGGCAAAACTGTGTACGAAGCTGTTGTTTTACCGGCTCCGTTACACCCCGATATTATATAAAGGTTTGGTTCCAATACTTTTTGTTATTTGTGTGCCCGAATATAGTTTAAATCTCTCTTTTAGCAACAACTTTTTCAATGGTTTTCGCAATTTCATCTGAGCAAGCCAATCTGCCGTTTATGATCGTGGTAGTTGTTACCATTGCTTTAAGACACAGTTTTTGATCGGGTAGTCGGTAAATATCCTGGTAAAAAATATATTTAAGCCCATTTTGTTCGACGTTTAAGTTGCAAACAAAGCGGTCGCCACTTTGCAAAGCTTGCTTATAGGCCAGTTCGATACGGGCAACAACCGCCACAATTCCGCGCTGAAACATGTCGCTGAAATCAAGACCAATGGTTTTCATGAATTCGTGCCGGGTATGCTCCAAATAATTTTGATAAACCGAGTTATTAACTACTCCCTGCAAGTCGCATTCGTAATCGCGAACCTTAAATTCCAATTCAAAATCGTATTTCTTATTGTTCATACAAATCAACTATTTTTTCCATTTTAGCCGACAATTCGGCAATACTTATATTGCGTGCCTCCCGAATATAATCGCGCCCTTCGACAAAAAAAATCACCACCGGAACCGTAAATACATTGTAGCGAGCCGTAATATAAGGGGCATTTTCCGATTTTATTTCAACATATTTCACCGTAGGGAACTGCTGTTCGATCAACATTTCTACTTTAGGGCGTAAAGTCTGGCACACGCTGCATTTCTCTCCCGAAAAATAAGCCAGTACCATCGAATTTTCAGCCAAGTATTTATCAAACTGATCGGGGTGAGTTAATAATTCCATGTATCTCTATTTAAATATGATGTTATAAATAACAGGTGTGCCAACACTTTCGTTCAATGAGGCCAATATTCGCGAGCGCATCATAAACAATTCGTGTCGCACCACCGGCGATTCGATATGGACAAAAAGTGTTTTATTTCGAATATAAATTGATGAAGTTGCATTGGCAACACCAATACCTAAGATCTTCGCCCAATTGTTAATTAGCCTTGTTTCCAGAATTTTTTGTTCGTATGCCGAATTGCTAACCACCTCTTTCAGTATGTCGCTTATTTTTTGAGTTTCTCTACGCCTCATAGCACCAATTCTCCATTATTAATTCTGAATATTCGGTAATGCGAGCCCACTTTCGCGATGATATTTTCGAGATGTTCGCGATTGGTATCGGTTAAAAATATCTGTCCAAATTTTTCTTCTGAAACCAGATGAATAATTTTTTCTACTCTGCCGGCATCGAGCTTATCGAATACATCGTCGAGCAACAGCAACGGAGTAATTCCGCTTTGTTTCTTCAGGTATTCAAACTGAGCCAATTTTAAAGCTACCAGGTAGGTTTTAGTTTGCCCCTGCGAACCTACTTTCTTCATCGGGTAATTTCCCAGGTTCAATAATAAATCGTCTTTATGTACCCCAACCGATGTAAACTGAACCACCCGGTCTTTGCCCTGGTTAACGTCGAGCTGGTCGCACAATAAACCATCGAATAACGAAGATTGGTAGTCGAGTTCAACCGATTCGTTGCCTCCCGAAATATGCTCGTAAAAAGTTTGAAAAACGGGCGTAATTTCTGCAATAAAAGCTTTTCGTCTCTCAAAAATCCGACTGCCGTACTCGTGTAGCTGGTCGTTATAAATAGAAAGTGTATCCTGATCGAAACGATTTTCAGCATAAAAGATTTTTAAAAGATTGTTACGCTGCAAAAGCACCCGGTTGTAGCGAAGCAATGCATCGAGGTAAGTGTTGTCAAACTGCGAGATAACACCATCCATAAACTTGCGCCGTTCCTCGCTGCCACCAATAATCAGCGATGTATCCGACGGCGAAACCATCACCAATGGATACAAACCAATATGTTCGCTAAATCGCTTGTAGGGCTTTCCGTTACGTTTAACCTGTTTTTTTTGATTAAGACGATAGCCTACCGACACCTGCTCTCCAGCACCTTCGTCGTTTTTATATGCCCCCTGCAAACCAAACATCTGGCAGTCATGCCGCACATTCATGGCATCAACAGCCGTAAAAAAGCTTTTAGTAAACGACAAATAATAGATCGCATCAAGAAGATTTGTTTTTCCGGCTCCGTTATTGCCCAAAAAGCAATTCAACTTTGCACTAAATTCAAACTCAGCCAAGGCGATATTTTTATAATCTAAAACAGATAAAGATTGCAGATACATGTGCATTTATTTTCAGCAAAATTGGCAAAATTATCCCAAAAAACAGCCTTTTTAAAATAACAGATGCAAAAAGGCATTAAAACAATGCTCATGCTGAAACAGTTCAAACATTTTTCCAAAATTGTTAAGTAAAATGACACGTTATAATCAAAAAAAACTATTTTTGTGGGCAATTAAAAAATACTAATTAGCGATGGCAAAGAATAAAAATATCAAGCATGAAGACAGCATGCAGGAAGTTGAACAAGCACTAACAAAAACAGAACAGTTCCTTGAGAATCATTTAAACCTTGTTCTTTACGTTATAGGTGGAATTATTGTTGTTATTTTGGGGGTGTTGGGCATACAACGCTACTATGTTAGCCCAAAAAACGCAGAAGCACAAGAACAAATTTACGGTGCTCAGAACCATTTCAGTAAAGATTCGTTCAACCTTGCCTTAAACGGCGATGGTGTATCACTTGGTTTTTTAGATATTATTGACAACTACAGCTCAACCGATGCCGGTAAATTGGCGCAGTACTATGCCGGAATTTCGTACCTGCACCTTGGCGATTACGAAGCTGCCATTACTCACCTGAAAAAGTTCAAAACCGACGACTTGCTCGTTGCACCACTAGCACAATCGGCTTTGGGTGATGCCTATGTTGAACTCGAAGAATACAACAAAGCTATTACAGCTTATAACAAAGCACTAAAAATTAGCGACAACAATTTCACATCACCTTCTATTTTAAATAAACTGGCTCTGGTTTACGAAAAACAAGGAGATACGGCTAAAGCACTTGAGATATACAAACAAATTAAAAAAGACTATCCCAGCAGCCCGGATGCTGTAAATGTTGAAAAAAGCATTGCCCGCATTCAACAAAACATGTAATCAATCAAATTCTGATAAATAATCGAATTACGGGCGGCTTTGTGCAGCCCGTTTTTTATTTATAAACACACAATCAAATAATTATACAATGGCAACAAAAAACCTGTCTGAATACGATATAAACTCAATTCCATCAGCCGAAGGAATGAAGTTTGGAATTGTTGTAGCCGAATGGAACTATCAAATTACCGGACAGCTGGCAAAGGGAGCCATCGACACGCTGCAAAAACATGGTGCAAATTTCGACAATATTTTCGTAAAACACGTTCCAGGCACTTTTGAGCTTACTTTGGGCGGGCAATTCTTTGCCGAATATACCGATGTGGACGCAATTATATTATTGGGATGTGTAATACAGGGTGAAACAAGGCACTTCGATTTTATTTGCCAGGGAGTAACACAAGGAACCACCCAACTAAACATGAACTACAATTTGCCTGTGATTTTTGGTGTTCTCACCACCGATAACGAACAGCAAGCCCTCGACCGTTCGGGCGGCAAGCTGGGTAACAAAGGCGACGAGGCAGCAATTACTGCCATTAAAATGGTGAATCTTCAGCGCGAAATAGAAAAATAACAACAACACACTGTTCTTGCACAAAATTCAAACACACTCCAGTTGGACTTATCTTTATAAAATTTCATAAAAAGCAGCTGCATAACATAAAAAATGAAAACATTAATCATGTTTTCACTGTCGCTTTTTCAAACAAATCTTGCTAACTTACGAAAAGTTAACCCACTAAACCTTATCGTATTATGGCAAATGAAACTGAAACTGTTGTCAAACACTGCCAGTGCAGCGAAGTAAGCGAAGCCGAACTTTACGAACGACTAACCACCATTGTACGGTCGCAACGAACAGTCCCCGGAGCACTCATCCCGGTACTGCAAACAGCCCAAAACCTTTTTGGCTACCTCCCCGAAAATGCACTTCGCATTATCAGCAAAGAACTTAAAATCCCCTACAGCGAAGTAGCCGGAGTGGTAGGATTTTACTCCTATTTTTCTACCGTTCCCAAAGGCAAATACACCATACGCGTTTGCCTCGGAACAGCCTGTTACGTACGTGGAGGACAAGACGTTCTGCGTGCTCTTCAAAACGAGCTCAACATTAATATTGGTGGCACAACGCCCGATCGAAAATTCTCGCTCGAAGTAGGACGGTGCTTTGGCGCATGTGGCCTTGCACCCGTTGTTATGGTTGGCGACCAGACTTTTCAGCGCGTTAAGCCCGCCAAAGTAGGCGAAATACTGAAAAGCTTCGAATAAATCCTTTGCTTCATACCAATTACTGCCTTAACCAGGCATTTTATTCATTTCGTAAACGACAACAAAATGAGTACACCAAAAAAAATTACTTCACCCGGAGAATTCGACCACTACTCCGAACAATTAATTGAGCAATACAAAACCAGCAACAACCAGGCGGATGAAATTATACAAATTTGTACCGGCGGCGGTTGTATTGCCTGCGGTTCGCTTACAATTCATTCCGAATTGAAAGCCAACCTCGAAAAAAGAGGAATCGACAAGCGTTTTATCATAAAAACCACCGGCTGCATGGGACCATGCTCAAAAGGACCGGTTTTGCTTATGAAAAAATCGGGCGTTTTTTACGAAAATGTTCAAATGGCCGACATCGACGAGCTTGTTGAGAAGCAACTTCTAAATGGCGAAACTGTTGAACACCTGCTGCACCACTCCGACGAAGACGGGAAACCCGTACCCCACATCAACGACATTAAGCTTTTTAACCGTCAACGAAAAATAGTATTGCGTCGTTGCGGCAACATCGATCCAACCAACATTAACGATTATATCGAAGCCGGAGGATATGCTTCTCTACGAAAAGTACTGACCCGTCTAACTCCCGAACAGGTTATAGACGAAATGAAAAAATCGGGGCTGCGAGGCCGCGGTGGTGCCGGTTTCCCCACCTGGATGAAATGGAACCTTGCCCAAAAAGAAACAGCCAACCAAAAATATATGCTCTGCAATGCCGACGAAGGCGACCCCGGCGCATATATGGATCGGAGCACACTCGAAGGCGATCCGCACAGTGTTATCGAAGGCATGGCCATTGGCGGCTACACCATTGGTGCAACCCGGGGTTTTGTGTATGTTCGTGCCGAATACCCACTAGCCATCGAACGCCTGTCAAAAGCCATAAATGATGCACGTACGATGGGGCTCATAGGCAAAAACATTATGGGCACAGGCATCGATTTCGAACTCGATATTCGAATGGGGTCAGGTGCTTTTGTTTGTGGCGAAGAAACAGCCTTAATGGCCTCGATTGAAGGCAAACGCGGAGAACCACGCCCACGCCCCCCCTTCCCAACAACCGCCGGTCTTTGGGGCAAACCAACCGTACTAAACAATGTTGAAACACTGGCAAATATCAATACTATAATCGACAAAGGAGGCGAATGGTTTGCTCAATACGGAACCGGGAAAAGCCGAGGTACTAAAATTTTTGCCCTGGCAGGTGCCATAAAAAACTCGGGCATGTACGAAGTACCAATTGGAACAAGCCTTGGCGACCTTATCTACGACATTGGAGGAGGCACCAACAGTGGCAAACCCTTTAAAGCAGCACAAATAGGCGGTCCTTCGGGTGGTTGCATTCCCAAACAACATTTGAATGTATCGCTCGATTACGAATCGCTGAACGAATTAGGAGCTATTATGGGTTCGGGCGGTTTAATAGCCATGGACGAAGACACCTGCATGGTTGATATGGCCAAATTCTTCCTCGATTTTGTAGTAGAAGAGAGCTGCGGAAAATGCACGCCCTGCCGGGTTGGCACCAAACGGATGTACGAAATACTCGACCGCATTACCAGCGGACATGGAGAAGAGGGAGACATCGAAAAACTTGAAAGCCTTGGCAACTGGATAAAAAAAACATCGCTGTGCGGTCTGGGGCAATCGGCTCCCAACCCCGTACTGTCAACCATACGATACTTCAGACACGAATACGAAATGCACATTCGCGATCACAAATGCGAAGCCGGAGTATGTGCCAAACTGGTACGAGCCCCATGCCAAAGTGCCTGTCCGGCCGGTGTTGATGTGCCGGGATTTGTATCGCTAACTGCCGAAAAACGCTATGCCGAAGCACTTCGCCTGCATCGCGAACGCAACCCATTTGCCGCCGTGTGTGCCCGGGTTTGTTTCCACACCTGCGAAGACAAATGCCGCAGAGCTACCCTCGACGCTCCGGTTTCTATCCGTGGCGTTAAACGATTTATGGTTGACCAGGAAATAACCATTCAAACTCCCGAAATAAGAGAAAACGAAGAAAACGCTCAACGAAAGATTGCCATCGTTGGTGCCGGACCTGCCGGCTTATCGTGTGCCTATTTTCTGGCACGACTGGGATATCGCCCTGTTATTTTCGAGGCCGAACAACGCCCAGGTGGTATGCTGGTGCAAACCATTCCGGCATATCGCTTGCCACGTGAGATTCTTGCCCGCGAAATCCGCATGATTGAAAACATGGGCGTAGATATACGTACCGGAATGGCATTGGGAAGTGATTTCACCCTTAAATCATTAAAAGAAGAGGGCTACGAAGCTGTATTTATCGGGGTAGGAAACCCACAAGGATTAAAACCACCAATCCCAAATATCAACAGCGAAGGCGTGGTTGATGCGTTGAAATTTTTGCAAACCTATAACCTTCGTGGATCGGTACCGGTTGGCAAAAAAATAATTGTAGTTGGCGGCGGAAATGCAGCCATCGATGCAGCACGAACAGCGGTACGACTTGATGCCGAAAAAGTAAGTATCGTATATCGGCGCACACAGGACGAAATGCCGGCCTGGGCCGAAGAAATTGACGCAGCTGTTGATGAAAAAATCGAATTACTGACCCTTACAAATCCAAAAGAAATTATTGTTAAAAACGGCAGTGTTACCGGCATGCAATGCATACGCATGAAACTTGGAGCCTTCGACTCAAGCGGACGCCGCCGTCCGGTAGAAAGCGACGAATCGTTTGTACTAAAAGCCGACCAGATAATTATTGCCACCGGACAAACCCTCGACACCGATAAAATACTCGACGGAACGCCCCTTGAACTGGTTCATAAATCGCAAATTAAATGCAACCCGCGAACCGGACAAACCTCGGTTTCGTGGATATTCACCGGTGGAGATGCTGCTACAGGCCCCTCGTCGGTAATTGAAGCAGTAGGTGCCGGCGAACGTGCAGCCGTTGGAATCGACGAGATGCTAACCGGCTCTACACATGCCTTTTGGCGCGAAGAAAAGGTGAACGACACCTACTTCGACCCCGATGCCGATCCGGCGAAATACCCACGCACCCCCATGGTTATGTTACCAGCCGACCGACGCATGCACAATTTCGACGAAGTAGAACTGGTTTGGCCCGAAAATGAAGCCATCAGGCAAGCACGAAGATGCCTGAGGTGCGATTACGGCAATTAGCAAACAATTCGTTTTAAAACTTTTACTACTATGAAGAATACGGTATATATTAATAAGAAAGCGATTGAAGTTGAATCAGGAACGACCATACTGCAAGCTGCGGCACAGGCAGGCATAAAAATTCCAACGCTCTGCCATCTTGAAGGACAGATACCCAAAGGTGCCTGCAGGGTTTGCATGGTTGATGTTGAAGGTGCTAAAAACATGGTGGCTTCGTGTACCACTCCGGTGAATGACGGGATGAAAATAACAACCAACTCGCGCGAAGTTCGCGAAGCCCGCAAATTTGTACTCGAACTGCTGCTGTCGGAACATTGCGGCGACTGCAAAACCTGTGTCCGAAACGACGATTGCGAGCTACAACAGCTTGCCATTGAAATGGGGGTGATGGAAATTGCCTACCCTGGCGAAAAGCTTATCACCCGCATCGACGAATCAACACCGGCGCTGGTACGCGATTCGGGCAAATGCATTAAATGCCGCCGATGCCTTACCGTATGCAACGAGGTACAAGGAATTGGAGCTTTAGCTGCACAGGGACGAGGGTTCGATTCGGTTATAGGACCGGCTTTTGACAATGCGCTCGAAGGAGTGCAGTGTGTACAGTGTGGCCAATGCGCTGCGGTATGCCCCGTAGGTGCTATAACCGAAAAAGAACACATCGATTATGTGTGGGAAGCCATCGAAGACCCTTCGAAATTTGTGGTAGTACAAACCGCACCCGCCATCCGGGCTGCACTGGGCGAATGTTTCGATTACGAACCGGGCACCCTGGTTACCGGCAAAATGGTATCGGCCTTAAGGCTCATCGGCTTCGACCGTATTTTTGATACCAACTTTGCAGCCGACCTCACCATTATGGAAGAAGGAACCGAATTGCTAACCCGGCTCAAAACAGCGCTGGTTGATAAAAAGCAGGTGGCCTTGCCAATGTTTACCTCATGCTCGCCGGGTTGGATTAAATATGCCGAATACTTTTACCCCGAATTTTTAAACAACATTTCAACCTGCAAATCACCGCAACAAATGTTTGGTGCAGTAGCCAAGACTTATATGGCTAAAAAAGAAAAAATTGACCCGAAAAACATTGTGGTGGTTTCGGTAATGCCATGCACCGCGAAAAAATTCGAAGCCGGCAGAGACGAGATGAACGCCAGTGGTTATCAGGACGTGGACTATGTGCTGACCACACGCGAGCTGGCACGCATGATAAAACAAACCGGCATCGATTTTAAAGCACTTGACGATGACAAAATGGATTCGCCACTGGGACAAAGCTCCGGTGCTGCCGATATTTTCGCCAATACCGGCGGAGTAATGGAAGCCGCAGTACGTACAGCCTACGAATTAGTAACCGGCAAGGAGCTACCGCTCAAAAATCTTCACATAAAAGAAGTAACTGGGCTTGAAGGTGTTAAAAAAGCCAGTTTGAAAATCGAAGGCTGCTTACCCGAATGGAGCTTTCTCGAAGGAGTTGAACTAAAGGTTGGTGTAGCACACGGATTGGGCAATGCCCGTAAAATTATTGAAGCCGTACGTGCCGGCGAAACTTTTCATTTTATCGAAATAATGACTTGCCCCGGAGGCTGCATTGGCGGTGGAGGTCAACCCCGTTTTACAACCGACGAGGTAAGGCAAAAACGCATAGAAGCCATTTATAAAGAAGACGAAGGAAAAACCATTCGAAAATCGCACATGAACCCTGAAATTGTACAGATTTACGAAGAGTTTTTGAAAAAGCCCCTGGGCAGTATATCACACTCGTTGCTGCACACGCACTATCACGAACGAAATTAACTAAAAAAGAGGTGACAAGTATCACCTCTTTTTATTTTCAATCTCATCAAAAGAGTTCTACATTTGCCGGCCGAAATTACAATTCGTAGTGATATGTATTGTCAGGCAGAACCGAAAGAATTCAAAGAAATAATTCAAAGCAACATCATTCAGCAAACCGCCTTTTGGGCACGTGTGAAAAAACAACAAGGCATTGAGCCCTATGCTTTCAGCTTTAAAGCAAAAGAGCTTAACAACCAGCAACCGACCAGCCAACAAACCATTTACGACGATATTTTGATACTGTTGCAATACATCGACCACGAGCATTGCATTGCCTATGTTCCGTATGGTCCCGAAAACGAACCATCGGAAGAAAAACGAGGAAAGATGCTCGAAGAACTCTCCGAAATAATACGTCCCCATCTGCCCAAAAAGTGCCTTCTAATTCGCTACGACCTCCCCTGGGAAAACCCATGGTCGAGAGAAGAAGATTATTTCGATGAATACAACAATTGGACAGGACCACCATCGGTACACAGCCAGGAAATGCGACTGAACTTCGACACCCAAAAATGGAATCTGTATAAAACCCCCAGCGATGTGCTGCCCACCAATACTATTTTTCTTAACCTCGAAAATGAGTCGGAACAATTACTGGGTAACATGAAACCCAAAACCCGCTATAACATTCGTTTATCGCAACGACGCGGCGTTAACGTGAAAACCTACAGCATGGATTACCTCGACGAATGGTATAAATTATACCGCGAAACATCGGTACGAAACGGCATCACCCTACACCATAAAAAATACTTCGAAACCGTGTTGCAAACCCGCACCGACGACTTAAATTCGCCAGCCGACGTACGTTTACTCATGGCCGATTACAACAACGAATACCTGGCTGCGATGTTTCTCATCATTTCGAAAAAAAGAGGAACCTACCTGTACGGAGCTTCATCGGACAAGCATCGGAACCTTATGGCCACCTATGCATTGCAATGGGAAGCCATAAAGCAATCGAAACAAGCCGGATGTACCGAGTATGATTTATTTGGTTCGGCACCCAACCCATACACGTCGCATCCCATGCACGGCCTGTATCGTTTTAAAAGTGGCTTTGGCGGAAAAATGTTTCATCGTATGGGCTGCTGGGATTATCCTTTCGACCTAAAAAATACGAACTACTGCGTGCCGGTGAAGTAAACAACCAGAAATACCACCGATAACCAAAAAGAACGTTCGATTTAATAAATTAAACAAAAGACTTGTGTATAATACGCTAAAATTCTGATATTGAACTAAACACCTCGCAATCACACAAAAAAAACTCATTGTCAAGAGCTTGAAAATTATCAACAAACGATTAAGTTAAATGTCAAAATAGTAAAACACGGGAAAACAAACATATTGGATGTAAAGGATTGAAAAACAAACTAATTTCCTCATACTCGTCCTTTATTCATATTTGGAAGTATTAACTATTATCTATAATATTGCCCAACAAATGTTCGTTAGGTTTTAGACGTGAGGCAACAAGCTTGTATAAAACGCTCTTAATATCGGCAAAAACACACCACTGTAACGAAAACAATATACTATCAATTACATAAAACCATAAACGAAATTTTAGTTTAATAAACCTCTTAGCTAATATCACCTATGAAATTAAGCTCCGCTTATAAAGCAAAGTACCCTTACCGGTCAGGCAAACCCCACGAGATTATAACAACATTAGTATCAAGTTGAAAATAATTACATTACTAACTAATTAACAAAAAACACTTGACCATGAAAAATTACATTTTCACATTAATCTTTATTTTCCTTTTTTCTTGTATAGATAAAAAGGAAAGCACTGAAATTATTCATCTTGATGATGCAATAGATAACGTTGTTTCAATTGATTTGAATGTATTAACAGATTCGATTAGATACATCCCTTTAGAAACAAATGATAATTGTTTGATTTCAAGAATAAGAAAAGTTGAATTGGTAGATAGTTTA